>NZ_JBSGEL010000118.1:0-14946 GCF_053602875.1 Kitasatospora sp. NPDC004289
CCTACTACCTCCAGTACCGCAACGTCCGCCCCGACTACGTCACCCGCCTCTGGGACGTCGTCAACTGGACCGACGTCACCAACCGCTTCACCACCGCCAAGAACACCTGACCCGCCCCGGGCCCCGCCTCCCCACCACGGGACGCGGGGCCCGCGCGCCTATACACCGTGTGTACAGTGCGAACCATGTCACTCGGTCAGATCCTCCTCGGGCTCCTGGAGTCGCAGCCCCGCCACGGGTACGACCTCAAGCGGGCCTACGACGAGCAGTTCGGGCGGACCAGGTCGCTGCACTACGGGCAGGTGTACTCGACGCTGTCGCGGCTGCTGAAGGGCGGTCTGGTCGAGGTCGAGGGCGTGGAGCCGGGGGACGGGCCGGAGCGCAAGCGGTACGCGATCACCGAGGCCGGGGTCACCGACGTGGCGCAGTGGCTGGGGCGGGCGGAGAACCCGGAGCCGTACCTGCAGAACACGCTGTACGCCAAGGTGGTGCTGGCGCTGCTGACGGGCCGTCCGGCGGTGGAGGTGCTGGACACCCAGCGGACCGAGCACCTGCGGCAGATGCGGGCGCTCACCCGGCGCAAGGAGAGCGGGGACCTGGCGGACCAGCTGATCTGCGACCACGCGCTGTTCCACCTGGACGCCGACCTGCGCTGGCTGGAGCTGACCGCCGCCCGGCTGGACGAGCTCAGCGGCGAGGTGCTCCGGTGACCGCCCCGGCCCCGGCGCCGGCCCCGGCGGAGATCGAGCCGGCCGCGCCGCTGCTCAGCGCCACCGCGCTGGCCAAGCACTACGGGCCGACCACCGCGCTGCACGAGGCCTCGGTGCGGCTGGCCCCCGGCGAGCTGGTCGCGGTGATGGGGCCGTCCGGCTCCGGCAAGTCCACCCTGCTGCACTGCCTGGCCGGGATCGTCCGGCCGGACGCGGGCGCGGTGGAGTACGACGGCCGGCGCCTGGACCTGCTGTCCGACGGCGAGCGCAGCGCACTGCGCCGCACCGACTTCGGCTTCCTCTTCCAATTCGGCCAGCTGGTGCCCGAGTTGACCTGCCTGGAGAACGTGGCGCTGCCGCTGCGGCTGTCCGGCCTGCGGCGCCGCCCCGCCGAGGCGAAGGCCCGGGAGTGGCTGGAGCGGGTCGGCGCCGAGGGCACCGCCGCGCAGCGCCCCGGCGAGCTCTCCGGCGGGCAGGCCCACCGGGTGGCCACCGCACGGGCCCTGGTGACCGGCCCGCGGGTGCTCTTCGCCGACGAGCCGACCGGCGCCCTGGACTCCCTCAGCGGCGAGCGCGTCCTCCAGCTGATCCGCTCCACCGCCCAGGAGACCGGCGCCGCCGTCCTCCTGGTCACCCACGACTCCCGGGTGGCCGCCTACGCCGACCGCGAGATCGTGGTCCGCGACGGCCGCACCCGCTGAGCCTCCGCCCGGCGGGGCGTCAACGAGCCGTCAACGGGAGTGGACGGGCCGTCAGGATCCCGTCAGGGGCAGGGGCCCGAGGTGCGGACGGTCCGAGGATCGGGGCGGAAGCATCCCGCACCACCGGAGGACCGCATGTCCGTCACCGTCGCCGCCACCGCCCCCACGGCGGCCGAGGAGCCCCCTGATCAGCAGCGGCACGAGCTGACGGCGCTGGGCGGGCTGTCCGCGCTGTCGCTGGACGCGATGGCCTCGGTGGCCTACGGGCCCGAGGCGATCGTGCTGGTGCTGGCGGCGGCCGGGTCGTACGGGCTGGGGTTCACGCTGCCGGTGACGGTGGCGATCGCGGTGCTGCTGGCGGTGCTGGTGGCCTCGTACCGGCAGGTGATCGCGGCCTTCCCGGACGGCGGCGGCTCGTACGCGGTGGCCAAGGCGCACCTGGGGCGGCGCACGGCGCTGACCGCCGCCGCCTCGCTGGTGATCGACTACGTTCTGAACGTCGCGGTCTCGGTCACCGCCGGAGTGGCGGCGCTGACCTCCGCCTTCCCCTCCCTCCACGGGGACCGGGTCTGGCTCTGCCTGGGCGTGCTCGCCCTGGTGACGGCGGTGAACCTGCGCGGGATCGCCGAGTCGGCCCGCTGGTTCATGGTGCCGACCGCGGTGTTCGTGCTGTCGATCCTGGCGATCGTGGTGGCCGGTCTGTTCCGGGACGCGCCCGTCTCGACCGCGGCCGCCGCCGGGCACGCCTCGGTGCTGGGCGAGAACGCCACCGCCGTCGGCGCGCTGCTGCTGCTCAAGGCCTTCGCGGCCGGCTGCTCGGCGCTGACCGGCGTGGAGGCGGTGGCCAACGCCGTCCCCTCCTTCCGGGCCCCGGCCGTGCGCAGGGCCCAGCACACCGAGGTCGCGCTCGGCGGCCTGCTGGGCGTGATGCTGATCGGGCTGGCCGTGCTGATCGGTAAGTTCCACCTCCAGCCGGTCGAGGGCGTCACCGTGCTGGCGCAGCTGGCGGACGCCTCGCTCGGGCACGGGTTCGGCTTCTACCTGGTGCAGTTCGCCACCGTGGTCCTGCTCGGCCTGGCCGCCAACACCTCCTTCGGCGGCCTGCCGGTGCTGCTGCACCTGCTGGCCCGGGACAACCACCTGCCGCACGTCTTCGCCCTGCGCGCCGACCGCCGGGTGCACCGGCACGGCGTGCTCTTCCTGGCCCTGGTCTCCGCAGCCCTGCTGGTCGGCTCCGGCGGCGACGTCAACACCCTGGTGCCGCTGTTCGCGATCGGGGTGTTCGTCGGCTTCACGATCTGCCAGGTCGGCATGGTGACGCACTGGCTGATCGCCCGTCAGCGGGCCCGCGCGGCGCTGAACGGCTTCGGCGCGCTGCTCACCGGTGTGGCCGCGGTGGTGGTGACCGGCACCAAGTTCACCGAGGGCGCCTGGGGCATCTGCCTGGCGCTGCCGCTGCTGGTGCTGCTCTTCGAGGCCGTCCACCGTGCCTACGCCCGGATCGGCGAGCGGCTGGAACTCGGCCGGGTGCCGGGGCCGTTGACCGGCTCCGGGCCCTCGCTGGTGCTGGTGCCGGTCAGCACGATCACCCGGCTCACCCGGGAGGCGCTCTGCACGGCCCGTTCGCTCGGCGACGAGGTGCGCGCCTTCACCGTGCTGCCGGCCGACCCCGACGCCGAGGACCGGGAGGCCGCCGAGGCGCTGCGGCGGGACTGGGAGCTCTGGCGGCCGGGCGTCGAACTGGTGGAGATCACCGATCCGCACCGGCGTCTGGGGCAGCCGATCGCGGACTACGTGAACGGCCTCGGCGAGGGCCGCCGGGTCACCGTGCTGATCCCCGAGGTGGAGCCGGCCCGCCTCTGGCAGCGCGCGCTGCAGAACCAGCGCGGCGCGGTGATCGACCGGGCGCTGCGCCGCCGCACCGACGCCACCGTCTGCCGCCTCCGGCTGCGGATGCGCCCGTCGATCTGACCCTTGTGCACTTTTTGCCCTGGTTTCGCGCACGGACCTTGACGGACCCTTAACACCCGGCCTGACGGTCCGTCACTCCCGGCCAAATGCCCTCTGATCTGCGGTGACACGGACCCGGAGGGGGTACTTCGGGCAGTTTCGGAGATTCGTCACCGCGTCCTACCCTCGCCCCTGTGTTCAATCTGCCCCAGGCGCTCAAGCGCCTCGTGATCGGCAAGGCCATGCGCAGCGAGGAGCTGGGCGAAACGCTGCTGCCCAAGCGGCTGGCACTGCCGATCTTCGCCTCGGACCCGCTCTCCTCGGTCGCCTACGCGACCCAGGAGATCCTGCTGGTGCTGACCGTCGGCGGCACCGCCTTCCTCTACCTCACCCCGTGGATCGCGGCCGCGGTCGTCGGGCTGATGGTGGTCGTGGTGCTGTCGTACCGTCAGGTCGTCCACGCCTACCCGAGCGGCGGCGGCTCCTACGAGGTGGCCTCGCGCAACCTCGGCCCGAACGCCGGGTTGGTGGTGGCCGCCTCACTGCTGGTCGACTACGTGATGACGGTGGCCGTCTCGGTCGCCTCGGGCGTGGACAACATCATCTCGGCCTTCCCCGGCCTGGACGAGCACCGGGTCCTCCTGGCGGTCGGCTTCGTCGCGCTGCTCACCGCGATGAACCTGCGCGGCGTGCGCGAGTCCGGCAAGGCCTTCGCCGCCCCCACCTACCTGTTCATCGGCGCCATGCTGCTGATGATCGCCACCGGCCTGGTCCGGCTGGCCTTCGGGGACGCGCCGGTGGCGGCCAGCGCCGGGTACGGGATCACACCCGAGCACGGCAAGGACGCGCTGGCCGGGCTGGGCCTGCTGCTGCTGGGGCTCCGGGCGTTCGCCTCCGGCTGCACGGCGCTGACCGGCGTGGAGGCGATCTCCAACGGCGTGCCCGCCTTCCGCGCCCCGAAGTCGAGGAACGCCGCCACCACCATGGCCGCCATGGGCATCATCGCGGTGGTGATGTTCACCGGTGTGACGGCGCTGGCGCTGATCGCCAAGGTCCACATCGCCGAGGACGCCTGCCGGTTGACCGGCTTCGCCGACTGCGCGACCGCTCCCCAGCAGACCGTCATCGCCCAGCTCGCGGCCGCCACCTTCGGCGGGGACGACTCGATCCTGTTCTACCTCGTCCAGGCCGTCACCGCGCTGGTCCTGATCCTGGCCGCCAACACCGCCTTCAACGGCTTCCCGCTGCTCGCCTCGATCCTGGCCGAACACCGCTACCTGCCCCGCCAGATGCACACCCGCGGCGACCGCCTCGCCTTCTCCAACGGCATCATCGCGCTCGCCCTGGTGGCCGGCGGTCTGCTCTGGCTCTACGACGCCGACGTCACCGACCTCATCCACCTCTACATCCTCGGCGTCTTCACCTCCTTCACCCTGAGCCAAAGCGGCATGGTGCTTCATTGGAACCGCGCCCTGGCCGGCGAGAGGGACCCGGCCGTCCGGGCCGGCGCCCGGCGCGCCCGGGTGATCAACGCGCTCGGCGCGCTGACCACGGCGCTGGTGCTGGTGATCGTGCTGGCCACCAAGTTCACCCAGGGCGCCTGGCTGGCCGTCCTGGCCGCCGCCGCGCTCTGGATGACGATGCGCGGCATCCGCCGCCACTACGACCGGGTCTCCGCCGAGCTCTCGGTGACGGACCCTCAGGAGGACTCCGTCCGCCCGGCCCGGGTGCACGGGATCGTGCTGGTCTCCCGGCTGCACAAGCCCACCCTGCGCGCGCTCACCTACGCACAGGCCTTCCAGCTGGACGACCTGGAGGCGCTCACCGTCGCCGTGGAGCCCGAGGCGGTGAGCGAGCTGCGCGCGCAGTGGGACGCCGCCGGGCTGGACGTCCCGCTGAAGCAACTCGCCTCGCCCTACCGGGAGATCACCAAGCCGGTGACCGCCTACGTCCGCTCGGTGCGGCAGGCCAGCCCCGGGGACGCCGTGGCGGTGTTCATCCCCGAGTACGTGGTCGGCCACTGGTGGGAGACCCTGCTGCACAACCAGTCCGCGCTCTGGCTGAAGAGCCGTCTGCTCTTCACCCCCGGCGTGATGGTCATCTCGGTCCCCTGGCAGCTCAACTCCTCGGCCCGGGCGGACCGCCCGGCCCGCCGGGCCCCGGGCGCGGTGCGGCGCGGCGAGCCGGAGCAGCCGGGCCGGACCCCGGACCGCGCTAAGACGCCGTAAGGAACACCCGATCACCCGTATGGACGGCGTCAGCGGACCGCTGACGCCGTCCATACGCCTGTTTGAGTGGCTGCGCCGGCCCGCCGCCGGAGCCGTCCGAGCCTTCGGCGGCCAGCTACGCAACCACCTTGGTGGAGTCATGTCCGATTTCGTCTTCGTCGGGATCACGGTCGCCGTGTTCGCCGTCATCGCCCTGATCGCGCGAGGGGTGGAGAAGCTGTGAGCGCCGAGAACCTCGCAGGCCTCCTCGTCGCCGTCGCCCTGGTCGGCTACCTCGTGGTGGCGCTGATCTACCCGGAGAAGTTCTGACATGACCGGCTGGATCCAGGCGATCGCCCTGGTCGGTGCGCTGGCCCTGTGCCACCGCCCGCTCGGCGACTTCATCGCCCACCTGCTCACCTCCGCCCGGCACCTGAGAGCCGAGCGCGTCCTCTACAGGGTGATCGGCGTCGACCCGGAGGCGGACCAGCGCTGGCCCGTGTACCTCCGCTCGGTGCTGGCCTTCTCCGCCGTCTCGGTGCTCTTCCTCTACGGCCTCCAGCGGGTGCAGAACCACCTGCTGCTGAACCTCGGCCTGGACGCCGTCCCGGCCCACACCGCCTGGAACACCGCGATCTCCTTCGTCGCCAACACCAACTGGCAGTCGTACTCGGGCGAGTCGACCATGGGCCACCTGGTGCAGATGGCCGGCCTCGCGGTGCAGAACTTCGTCTCCGCCGCCGTCGGCATCGCGGTGATGGCCGCCCTGATCCGCGGCTTCGCCCGGAACCGGACCGACCGGGTCGGCAACTTCTGGGTGGACCTGGTCCGGATCTCCCTGCGCCTGCTGCTGCCGATCGCGGTGGTCTTCGCCCTGGTGCTGGCCGCCACCGGCGTGGTGCAGAACCTCCACGGCTTCCACGAGCTGACCACCCTGTCCGGGGGTCAGCAGTCCGTCCCGGGCGGGCCGGTGGCCTCGCAGGAGGTCATCAAGCTGCTGGGCACCAACGGCGGCGGCTTCTTCAACGCCAACTCGGCCCACCCCTTCGAGAACCCGAACGGCTTCAGCAACCTGCTGGAGGTCTTCCTGCTGCTGGTGATCCCGTTCGCCCTGCCGCGCACCTTCGGCAGGATGGTCGGCGACACCCGCCAGGGCTACGCGGTCCTCTCGGTGATGGGCCTGTTCTGGGTGGCCTCCACCGCGCTGATCACCTTCTTCGAGCTCCGGCACTCCGGCGCGGCCTCGCAGGCCGCCGGCGCCGGGTTCGAGGGCAAGGAGCAGCGCTTCGGCATCGCCGCGTCGAGCCTGTTCGCCGCCTCCACCACGCTGACCTCGACCGGCGCGGTGAACTCCTTCCACGACTCGTACTCGCCGTTCGGCGGCGGGCTGACGGTCTTCAACATGATGCTCGGTGAGATCGCGCCCGGCGGGACCGGCTCCGGCCTGTACGGGATGCTGGTCCTGGCGATCGTCGCGGTGTTCGTGGCCGGTCTGATGG
The DNA here is from genome assembly GCF_053602875.1 of Kitasatospora sp. NPDC004289. NCBI lineage: Bacteria > Bacillati > Actinomycetota > Actinomycetes > Kitasatosporales > Streptomycetaceae > Kitasatospora > Kitasatospora sp. NPDC004289. The sequence goes on from NZ_JBSGEL010000118.1 coordinate 7,068, forward strand.
TCGGCCGCACCCCCGAGTACCTGGGCAAGAAGCTCGGCGGGCGGGAGATGAAGTTCGCCTCGCTCTACATCCTCACCACCCCGACCCTGGTGCTGGTCGGCACCGGTGTCGCGACGGCCCTGCCGGGCGAGCGGGCCGGGATGCTCAACTCCGGTGCCCACGGCTTCTCCGAGGTGCTGTACGCCTTCACCTCCGCCGCCAACAACAACGGGTCCGCGTTCGGCGGCCTGACCGTCAACACCGAGTGGTACGACACCGCGCTCGGCCTGGCGATGGTCCTCGGCCGCTTCCTGCCGATGGTGTTCGTGCTGGCGCTGGCCGGCGCGCTGGCCAAGCAGCAGCCGGTCCCCGCCACCCCGGGCACCCTGCCCACCCACACGCCGCTGTTCGTGGGCCTGCTGTCGGGAGTGATCCTGATCGTGGTCGGCCTCACCTACTTCCCGGCCCTGGCTCTCGGGCCGATCGCGGAAGGTCTGCACTGATGTCGTCCACCACCCCCGCCACCGCCGAGCAGCAGACCCCGCACAGAGCGGGGAGCAACCTGCTCGACCCCAGGCTGATCGCCGCCTCGCTGCCGGACGCGGTGAAGAAGCTCGACCCGCGCGTCATGATCAAGAACCCGGTCATGTTCGTGGTCGAGGTCGGCTCGGTGGTCACCACCGTCGCCGCGATCGCCGACCCGTCCGTGTTCGCCTGGTCGATCACCGTCTGGCTCTGGCTCACCACCGTCTTCGCCAACCTCGCCGAGGCCGTCGCCGAGGGCCGGGGCAAGGCCCAGGCCGACACCCTGCGCCGGGCCAAGACCGACGCCAAGGCCCGACGCCTCGTCAACTGGCCCGCCACGCAGGACGAGGAGGAGGTCCCGGGCACCGCGCTGCGGCTCGGCGACCACGTGGTGATCGAGGCCGGGCAGGTGATACCCGGCGACGGCGACGTGGTCGAGGGCGTCGCCAGCGTGGACGAGTCGGCCATCACCGGCGAGTCCGCCCCCGTCATCCGGGAGTCGGGCGGCGACCGCTCCGCCGTCACCGGCGGCACCAAGGTGCTCTCCGACCGGATCGTCGTGCGGATCACCTCGGAACCGGGCAAGACCTTCATCGACCGGATGATCGCCCTGGTCGAGGGCGCCGCCCGGCAGAAGACCCCGAACGAGATCGCCCTCAACATCCTGCTGGCGTCCCTGACGATCGTCTTCCTGATCGCGGTGGTCACCCTCCAGCCGATGGCCACCTACGCGGGCGCCCCGCAGTCGACGGTCGTGCTGTGCGCCCTGATCGTGGCGCTGATCCCGACCACCATCGGCGCGCTGCTCTCCGCGATCGGCATCGCCGGCATGGACCGGCTGGTCCAGCGCAACGTGCTGGCGATGTCCGGCCGGGCCGTCGAGGCCGCGGGCGACGTGAACACCCTGCTGCTCGACAAGACCGGCACCATCACCCTCGGCAACCGCCAGGCCGCCGAGTTCCTCTCCGCGGCCGGGGTCGGCACCGAGGAGCTGGCCGACGCGGCCCAGCTCTCCTCGCTCGCGGACGAGACCCCCGAGGGCCGCTCGATCGTGGTGCTCGCCAAGACCGCCTACGGCCTGCGGGCGCGCACCCAGGGCGAGTTGGCACACGCCACCTGGGTGCCGTTCACCGCCCAGACCCGGATGTCCGGCGTCGACGTGGACGGCCGGCAGGTCCGCAAGGGCGCGGCCGGAGCGGTCGCCGCCTGGGTCCGGGACAACGGCGGCGCCGTGGACGGACAGGTCACCGGGCTGGTCGACGGGATCTCCGGCGCCGGTGGCACCCCGCTGGTCGTCGCCGAGAAGGAGGGCCCGGCCCCGGCCCGGGTACTGGGCGTGATCCACCTCAAGGACGTGGTCAAGGAGGGCATGCGGGAGCGCTTCGACGAGCTGCGCCGGATGGGCATCAGGACCGTCATGATCACCGGCGACAACCCGCTGACCGCCAAGGCGATCGCGGAGGAGGCGGGCGTGGACGACTTCCTCGCCGAGGCCACCCCCGAGGACAAGATGGCGCTCATCAAGAAGGAGCAGGCCGGCGGCAAGCTGGTCGCGATGACCGGCGACGGCACCAACGACGCCCCCGCCCTCGCCCAGGCCGACGTCGGCGTGGCGATGAACACCGGCACCATGGCGGCCAAGGAGGCCGGCAACATGGTGGACCTGGACTCCAACCCCACCAAGCTGATCGAGATCGTCGAGATCGGGAAGCAACTCCTGATCACCCGGGGCTCGTTGACCACCTTCTCGATCGCCAACGACGTGGCCAAGTACTTCGCGATCATCCCCGCGATGTTCGCCACCGTGTACCCGGGGCTCGACAAGCTCAACGTCATGCAGCTGCACAGCCCGCAGTCCGCCATCACCTCGGCGATCGTCTTCAACGCCCTGGTCATCGTCGGGCTCGTCCCGCTGGCCCTGCGCGGCGTCAAGTACCGCCCCTCCGACGCCGGTTCGCTGCTGCGCCGGAACATCGGGATCTACGGCCTCGGCGGTCTGGTGGTGCCGTTCGTCGGCATCAAGCTGATCGACCTGGTCGTCCAGTTCATCCCCGGCCTGAGCTGAAAGGAGGCCACCTCACATGCCCACCATCGTGCGCAACCACCTCACCGCGCTGCGGGCCCTGCTGGTCCTGACCGTGATCCTCGGGATCGCCTACCCGCTGGCCGTCACCGGCATCAGCCAACTCGCCTTCGCCGACCGCGCGAACGGATCGATCGTCGGCTCCGAGGGGAGGGAGGTCGGCTCCAGCCTGCTCGGCCAGACCTTCGACCTCCCGAAGACGAACCCCGACGACCCGGAGGAGGCCGCCCGGCCGGACCCGAAGTGGTTCCAGCCCCGGCCCTCCGCGGCCGGTGCGGGCTACGACCCGAAGTCCTCCGGCGCCTCCAACCTCGGCCCCAACAGCGAGGTGCTGCTGAAGGCCGTCGAGGAGCGCCGCGCCGCGGTCGCCGCCTTCGACGGGGTCGACCCGGCCACCGTGCCGGCCGACGCGCTCACCGCCTCCGGCTCCGGCCTCGACCCGCACATCTCGACCGCGTACGCCGAGCAGCAGGTCAACCGGGTCGCGCAGGCCCGCGGCGTCGACGCCGGACGGCTGCGGCAGCTGGTCGACCGGTACACCGAGGGCCCCGCCCTCGGCTTCCTCGGCCAGGCCGGGGTGAACGTGGTCCTCCTCAACAAGGCGCTGGCAGAGACGAAGTGACGATCCCGCAGGGACGGCGCGGGCGGCTCCGGGTGTACCTCGGGGCCGCCCCCGGCGTGGGCAAGACGTACCGGATGCTGGACGAGGCCCGCCGGCGCCGGGAGCGCGGCGCGGACGTGGTGGTCGGCTACATCGAGTGCCACGGCCGTCGGCACACCGAGGCCATGCTGCAGGGCCTGGAGGTCGTCCCCCGGGCCCAACGGGTCTACCGGGGAACGGAGTTCACCGAGATGGACCTGGCGGCGGTGCTGGCCCGCCGCCCGGGCCTGGTCCTGGTGGACGAGCTCGCCCACACCAACGTCCCCGGCGGCGCCCACGCCAAGCGCTGGGAGGACGTCGAGGAGCTGCTGGCGGCCGGGATCGACGTGGTCACCACCGTCAACGTCCAGCACCTGGAGTCGCTCAACGACGTGGTGCGGAAGATCACCGGCGTCCCGCAGCGGGAGACCGTGCCGGACGAGGTGGTGCGCACCGCCGACCAGATCGAGCTGGTCGACATGGCCCCGCAGGCACTGCGCCGCCGGATGGCCCACGGCAACGTCTACGAGGCCGAGAAGGTGGACGCCGCGCTCTCCAACTACTTCCGGGTCGGCAACCTGACGGCCCTTCGGGAACTCGCCCTGCTCTGGGTGGCCGGTCGGGTCGACGAGGGCCTGCGCGACTACCGGGCCGAGCACCGGATCGACCGGGTCTGGGAGACCCGCGAGCGCGTGGTGGTCGCCCTGACCGGCGGCCCCGAGGGCGAGACGCTGATCCGCCGCGCCGCCCGGATCGCCGACCGCACCGCCGGGGGCGAACTGCTGGCCGTCCACATCACCCGCAGCGACGGCCTGGCCGGCGCCTCCCCCGGCCAACTCGCCCGGCAGCGCCACCTGGTGGAGACCCTCGGCGGCAGCTACCACGTGGTGGTCGGCGACGACATCCCCACCGCGCTGCTCTCCTTCGCCCGCGCCCACCACGCCACCCAGCTGGTGCTCGGCACCAGCCGCCGCGGCCGGGTCAACCGCTTCCTCACCGGCCCCGGCATCGGCGAGACCACCGTGGACGCCTCCGAGGACATCGACGTCCACATGGTCACCCACGAGTTCACCGGCCGCGGCCGCCTGCCCGCCCTCGGGCGGCGCCACTCGCCCCGGCGGACCTTCGCCGGCTACCTGACCGGGCTGGCGCTCCCCGCCCTGCTCACCCTGCTGCTCTCGCACACCGGCCTGAACCTCACCACCGACGCCCTGATCTTCCAACTCGGCGTGGTGGCGGTCGCGTTGCTCGGCGGCGCGGTCTCCGCGCTGCTCGCCTCGGTGGCCGCCTCGCTGCTGCTCAACTACTACTTCATCCCGCCCGTCCACACCTTCACCGTCACCGAACCCAACAACGTCATCGCGCTCGCGGTCTTCGCCGCCGTCGCCCTCACCGTCTCCACCGTGGTCGACCGCGCCGCCCGCCTCACCGCCCGCGCCGCCCGCGCCACCGCCGAGGCCGAGACCCTCTCCACCCTGGCCGGCAGCGTGCTGCGCGGCGCGGACGCGCTGCCCGCCCTGCTGGAGAAGTGCCGCACCGCCTTCGGCATGGACGCCGTCGCCCTGCTGGACCGCACCGGCGGCACCGTGCTCGCCGCCTCGGGCGCGGGGACGGGCGAGGTCACCGAGGTGGGCGTCGGCGGCGGGGCCGTGCTGGTGCTGACGGGCCGTCGGCTGCCCGCCGCCGACCAGCGCGTGCTGACCGCCTTCGCCGCCCACGTCGGCGCCGCCCTGGAGCGCGACCGCCTCGCCACCGCGGCCTCGGAGGTCGAAACCGTCAAGGCCGCCGACAAGATGCGCACCGCCCTGCTCGCCGCCGTCGGCCACGACCTGCGCACCCCGCTGGCCGCGGCCCTCGCCTCCGTCGGCTCCCTGCGCAGCCCCGACGTCGAGTTCTCTGAGGAGGACACCGCCGAACTCCTCGCCACCGCCGACGAATCCCTCCTCAAGCTGACCCGCCTGGTCGACAACCTGCTCGACATGAGCCGCCTCCAGGCCGGCGCCCTCACCCTCCACCTCGCCCCCACCCACCTCGACGAGGTCCTCCCGCGCGCCGTCGACTCCCTCGCCGACCCGGACGCCCCCGTCCAGCCCCTCGGCCTCGCCGACGCCCCGCCCGTCCTCGCCGACCCCCCGCTGCTGGAACGCGTCCTGGCCAACGTCATCACCAACGCCCTGCGCCACAACGCCCCCGGCGCCCCCGTCCTGGTCACCGCCTCCACCCACGCCGGACGCGTCGAGATCCGCGTCGTCGACCGCGGCCCCGGCATCCCGCCCGAGGACCGCGACCGCGTCTTCCTCCCCTTCCAACGCCTCGGCGACACCGACAACACCACCGGCACCGGCCTGGGCCTCGCCCTCTCCCGCGGCCTCGCCGAAGCCATGGACGGCACCCTCGACGTCGAGGACACCCCCGGCGGCGGCACCACCGTGCTCCTCACCCTCCCGGCGGCCTGATGCGGCCCGGAACGCACGGGAGCCGTGGCCCCCGGAGGGACCACGGCTCCCGCACGACGGGCGCGGTACTGCGTCAGATCGACTGCCAGTCCGGCTTCGCGGCGTAGGTGGCGCGGAAGTAGTCGGCCAGCTTGAGGCCGGCTGCGGCGGCCTCGTCGACCACCACGGTGGCGTGCGGGTGGAGCTGCAGGGCGGAGGCCGGGACCAGCGCGGAGAGCGGGCCCTCGACGGTGGCGGCGACGGCGTCGGCCTTGTTGGCGCCGGTGGCCAGCAGGACCACGTGACGGGCCTCCAGGATGGTGCCGATGCCCTGGGTGATGACGTGGTGCGGGACCTGCTCGATGTCGTCCTCGAAGAAGCGCGCGTTGTCGACCCGGGTCTGCTCGGTCAGGGTCTTGATCCGGGTGCGCGAGGCGAGCGAGGAGCAGGGCTCGTTGAAGCCGATGTGCCCGTCGGTGCCGATCCCGAGGATCTGGAAGTCCACGCCGCCGGCCTCGGCCAGCGCGCGGTCGTAGTGGATCGCCTCGGCCGCGACGTCCTCGGCGGTGCCGTCCGGGCCGATGAAGGAGGCCTCGCTCAGGCCGAGCGGCTCCACCACCTGGCGGATCACGGTGGAGCGGTACGACTCCGGGTGCCCGGCGGGCAGGCCGACGTACTCGTCCAGCTGGCAGATCCGGACCCGGGAGACGTCCAGGCCGCCCGCCACCTTGGTGGTCAGCGCGGTGTAGATCGGCAGCGGCGTGGAGCCGGTGGCCACCCCGACCAGCGCGTCGGGCTTGCGCGCCACCAGCTCGGCGATGGCCGAGGCGATGAGCTCGCCGCCCGCGGCGGCGTCGGGGACGATCACGATTTCCATGGCTCCACCGTTCTGATTCGTACGCGTAGATGTGGTCTAGACCAGACTCGCAGATTCTACCGAGCCCCGTCCAGGACCATCGTCACGGTCCAGCCTCCGGTACGCCGCCCTCCCACGCCGGGCCGGAGGCCGAGTCGGAAGCCGCGCCGGAGGCCGAGTCGGAGGCCACGAAGTAGGTGGGGCGGCGCTGGACGGCGGTGTAGATCCGGCCCACGTACTCGCCCAGCAGGCCGACGCAGATCAGCTGCACGCTGCCCAGGAAGAGCACCGCCACGAACAGCGAGGTCCAGCCCGGCACGGTGGATCCGGCCAGGTGCACCCCGATGCTCCACACCACCATCAGCAGGCAGAGCAGGAAGCTGGCCACACCCAGCCAGGTGGCCAGCCGCAGCGGGGCCGCCGAGAAGGTGGTGACGCTCTCCATCGCGAGCCGGACCATCTTGCCGACCGAGTACTTGCTGCTCCCGGCGACCCGCTCCGCCCGCTGGTAGGCCACCTGCCCGCTGGGGAAGCCCAGCCAGGGCACCAGCAGCCGGTAGACCTGCTGCTGATCGGTCGGCAGCTCCTTGAGCGCCTCCACCGCGACCCGGCTGAGCAGCCGGAAATCACCCGCCTGGGCCGTCACCCGCTTGCCGACCAGCCTGCGCACCAGCCAGTAGTACGCCCCGGCCGTCCGTCGTTTGAAGGCGGTGTCGGTGGACCGGTCCGTGCGCACCCCGTAGACGATGTCCAGCCCCTCGGCCCGGGCCAGCTCCAGCATCTCGGGGATCTTCTCCGGCGGGTCCTGGAGGTCGGCGTCGATGCTGGCCACGTACGCGCCGACGGCCGCGTGCAGCCCCGCCGTCAGCGCGGCCTGGTGCCCGGCGTTCGACCGCAGCCTCACCACCCGGAGCTCCGGCCACCCGGCCCGCTCCTTCTCCAGCAGCTCGGCCGTCCGGTCCGCACTCCCGTCGTCCACCGCGACGACCTCGTACGACACCCCGGCCCCGTCCAGCGCCGGGCGCAGCCTGGCCACCAGGGCCGGCAGCGCGGCCTCCTCGTCGTACATCGGGACGACGACCGAGAGGATCGTCCTCCCCTCGGGTGCTACCGGCATGATTTCCCGCCTGCGGTCCAGACCATGGGGACGGCCCGGACAGTAGCACGGGGGCGGCGCCCGGTGGACCGGGTGCCGCCCCCGCGCTGGGTGCTGAGGGACCGTCAGTACTTCAGCGACTGCCAGTAGGTGTTGCTGGCCCAGAGCGCCTGGACGCCGTCGGCGTCGTAGAGCACCAGGTTGGCGTCGTTCTGCAGCACCAGGTACGCACCCGGGTGACCCCAGGTCCCGGTCGACCACAGAC
>NZ_JBSGEL010000119.1:0-14846 GCF_053602875.1 Kitasatospora sp. NPDC004289
GGAAGCCGCCCTCCTCGTGCAGGCGCCGCTGCATCCGCCCGTAGAGCGCGGTGCGGGCCGCCTCGTCGCCGGAGGTGCCCGTGGTGGCCGGCTGGGCGCCGGGCAGCGTGGTGTTGAGCTTGGGGGTGCGGGCCTTGGCCGCGTCCAGCAGCTGGCCGAAGCGGTCACCCGCGTACTGCGACCAGGTCATGCCGGTGGCGGAGAGGAAGACCAGCCCGAGCGCCAGCCAGACGCCGGTGACGGCGTGCCAGCTGCGGGTGCGGCGCACGCCCTTCGCGGCGTGGTCCGGCACCAGGACGCCGCGCACGTTCGCCGCGCGCTGCCCCCGGGCCCGGCCCAGCCAGAGCGCGAGGCCGCCGAGCACGACCACCCAGAGCCAGGTGGCGGCGGTCTCCGAGTAGAGGCGGCCGAAGTCGCCGAGGTGGAGGTTGCGGTGCAGGTCGTCCAGCCAGGTGCTGAGCGGGGTGGACCCGAACCAGGTGACCAGGTCGCCCTTCACCTGGGAGGTGTACGGGTCGACGTAGACGGTGAGCTGCTTCTCCCCGAGCTCGGGGAGCGAGAGCACCACCTGGGTGGTGTCCTCCGGGCCCGCCGGGGTGATCACCGAGGCGAGTTCGCCCTCGGGGTACGCCTGGCGGGCGGCGGCTATCTGCTCGGCGAGCGGCCGGACGGCGTCGCCCGGCTGATCGACCGTCAGCCAGCTCTGGTAGATCAGCCGGTCCAGCTGCGGAGTGAAGGTGTAGAGCAGTCCGGTCACGGCCGCGACGAGCAGGAACGGCGCGATCAGGATGCCGGCGTAGAAGTGCAGCCGGGCCAGCAGCGGCCTGACCTCCCGCCAGGAGCGGCGGGCGGGCAGGGCGCTCTCCGCCTCCGGGGCGGAGGCGTCGGACGGCCGGTTTTCGGTTGTCGAAGACATGGTGATGTGTCCCCTGGGGTCGCGCGCCCGGTCGTACGGGCGCGGGGCAGGCGTCGGGTGTGGTCGCTCGGGCCGCCCGCACACGGGCGGCCGGGCCCGACGCCCGAGGGGACGTCAGGCCCGGGCGGGCGGCGGCCCCCTGCGCGACAGGGAACGGGCGATCAGCACACCGATCGCGTGGTGCACCGGTTCGGGGAAGACCGGCCGGGGCGGGGAGGGGAGCGCGGGGGCGGCGAACAGCGCCGCCAGGAACGGGAGGCGGGGCTTCGGCAGGAGGGCCGCGAGGCGGCGCAGCAGCCGGCTGCCGTGGAGCAGCGCCACGGCGCTGGTGACGGTGGCCACCGCGTGCCAGGCGGCCATCGAGCCGTGCATCGCGTGGACGGCGGTCATGCCACCGCCGTGGCCGGACATCTCCATCCCGGGCATGCCGGCCATGTCACCCATGCCGGCCATGTCGGCCATACCGGCCATACTGAGGTCGTGGCCGGATCCGCCCGGACCGCCGGAGGGCATGGGGGCGAGCCGGTGGAAGCATTCGTGGAGCGCGAGTTGGAGGCCTCCGAGCACCACGACGGCGGTCTCGAAGCGGCGGCGCAGGCCGCTGCCCGCGAGCACGGCCCCGGGGACCGCCAGGACCGCGAGCATCACCAGCAGGACGCCCGCGCGAGGCAGCGCGCCCCCGGCGGCGGCGTGGGCCGCGGCAGCCGGAAGCAGGCAGGCGAGGGCACCGAGCAGGCTCCAGCCGGCCCGCTCCCCCAAGCCGACCGGTCTGCGCACGGGCTCAAGGTACCGGCTCCCCGGCCGGTGCCCCCTCCCCCGCGCCCGCCCCGCTCCCGGCCACCGGCCGGTGCGGGCATCGCCAGGTATACGGAGGAGAGCGGCAGTTGAGGGCCCGCCGGGCCGGGCGGAGGGCACACGGGGACCCGCCGTGTCGTCCGTCACAGTCGCCGCCACCCCCTCCGGACCGCCCGAGTCACACCGATCGGCGCCGGGAGTGCTCCCTGCCCCGGCCGCAGGAGGGTGCGCCAGTAGTACCAGAGACCGGGCCCGGGGAGAATCCCTGCGGCACGCCCGGTGCGAAACCGGTTGCCGGTCGGGCCCGTCGCCTGAGAGCCTGCGAGCTCCCCGCGACTGCGACGAGGCTCGGATGACGATCTACTTCTACGGTGCGGACGAAGTCCCGTACGGCTGCTTCTCCAACTTCTCCGCGCACGAGCTGGAACTCGACGGGCACCTGTGGCCGACCTCGGAGCACTACTTCCAGGCCCAGAAGTTCGCCGGCACCCGGCACGCCGACCTCGTCCGCAGGGCCCGGACACCGCTGCGCGCGGCCGAGTTGGGCCGCGATCCGTCCAAGCCGCTCCGGCGTGACTGGGAGCGCGTCAAGGACGACGTCATGCGCCGCGCCGTGGCGGCCAAGTTCCGCACGCACGCGGACATCCGGGCCGTGCTGCTCTCCACCGCCGACGAGGAGATCGTCGAGGACACCGGCACCGACCACTACTGGGGCCGCGGCCGCACCGGGACCGGAAGGAACATGCTCGGCCGGATCCTGATGCGTACCCGCACCCAGCTCCGCAGCGAGGTCTGAGGCCTGACTGTCCGAGAGGGTTCGTAGGCTGGCCGGCGCACCGATCGACCGGAGGTTCCCGTGTCCAGCCATCCCGACGTACGCGCGCTCCGGGGCCTGCTGGCGCCCTGCAGGCGGAGCGCTGAGGAGGCCCCTCCCACCTGCTGCCCGCCGAGGTGAGTGCCTACGTGCTGCTCCGGTGGGGCTGCACCGAGGACGGCGGCCCCCTCACCGTCCACGAGGACGGGTTCGCCGCCTACGTGCGACGCTGGTGCACCCCAGCCTCCGGCCTCGCCCAGGAGGCGACGCGGTTCGTTCACCGGCGCGAGTACGAGCACCTCATGGACCAGGGGCTCGACCCTTCGACCGGCCTCCCCTGGGGTGCCTGAAGGGGAGATGCGGCGCGGGATCCGGGACGGCCCGCGCCGCATCCGGTCCTGTCAGCCCCAGTCCTGCAGCTGCTGGAGCAGGCCGGCATCGCCCTCGATCCGCACCGAGTCGGCCGGGATGCGCATGTACATCAGCAGGGCGATCTCGCTCGCCGTGCCGTGGATGGCGGCGGTGGGCTTGCTCTCGGCGGCCTCCGCCGCAGTGAGGCGGGTGAAGCGGGAGCCGGCGGCGTCCACCGTCTGGCGCCAGGAGCCGACTCCGTCGGCGTGGTAGTCCATGGTCGCGGGCTCACCCGGCCACGGGACCGTGACGGTGCAGACGGTGGCGAGGAACTCCTCGATGGCGTCGGCCGCCTCGATCGCCGGCAGCTCCTGCGGGGCGCCGGAGGCCAGTTGGGCGTCGTAGGTGTGGATCAGCGACTCCGGGACGCGGCGGCGGGCCACGGCGGCCACCGTGTGCGGCGAGGCCAGCGGCTCCCACCAGGCCCAGCAGCCATGGTCCGGGCCGGCCTCGCGCAGCGCGGTGGTCAGCTGCGCCGTCGAGTCGGCCAGCCAGGCCGCGAGCGCCTCGCGCTCCCTGGGCGCCGCCAGTCCGTCCTTGCTCGGCCGCTCGTCGCCCGGCGCGGTGGTCCGCACGATGTGGGCCCAGAAGCGGTCCCCCTCGCTGAGGTGGTTCGCCAGGTCGTACAGCGTCCAGCCCGGGCAGGAGGGGACGTCGGCGTCGAGGCTGGGGGCCTCGGCGACGGCGGCGCGGAACGCGGCGGAACGCTCGTCGATCATCCGCAGCAGGGTGGGGAAGTGAAGGTGCTCAGTCACGCAGACCTTGTATCACCCGGCCCGGCAGTCCCGCACTCGATTTGAATCCCGGAGGAGACGGCTTCACGGGGGTGCCACGGCGGGACGCGACCTCGGCCGAGGCCCTCTGACGGTGTGTCGGATCGCGGACGGGGCCGTGTCGGAGCCGTGACACCGGGATGGCAGCATCTGCCGGATGACCAAGATCAAATCTCCCCGGGTGCTCCGGTCGCTGCTGCCGGCGGTGCTGGTGGGGGCCCTCGCCGTCGGCGGCTGGTACTGCTACGCCTGGGTCCTGCCGGGGCGGGCCGGGCCGGCCAACTCCGACAAGGTGTCGAAGGCGAGCGGCCTCGCACGGACGGAACTGGACCGGCGCCTGGCCGAGACGCTCGCCGCCCTGCCGGGCCACCCGGAGCTGCTCGGCGACGCGACGCTGGACCGCTGCCTGTGGTCCGGGTCCTTCGAGGGCGCGAAGGCCGGCGAGATCAACTGCCAGCGGATGCAGGCCCGTTACGTGGCCGTCGAGGGCGCCCCGGCCGAGGTGGCGGGGCAGTGGAAGACGGCCCTGGAGAGCCGCGGATGGAGCGGCAGCAGCGCGCCGCTGCCGCCCGGCACCGGCTACACGGCCGTACGCGACCACTACAACGACCCGTCGAACCAGGACTTCCTGTCGGTCACCCTGGTCGGCGACCGCGCGTCGATGGCCCTGCTCGACAACGACATACCACTGGGAGGCTTCTCCGAATACCGCCGCGACCTGGAGGAGTTCGGCGACCGGGGAGCAGCCGAACGGGCCCTCGCGGCCGGGCGTCAGGTCGTCCAGCTGTCCATGGCCCGCACCTACTACTTCGAGGGCCCACGCCTCTACCTGACGGACTGAGCTCTCACGCCACGGACGGCCACCGGTCGGCGGCCCACTCCGGCCATCCGGGCCATCCGGGCGGCGGGCCGCCGATCTCGGCCCCGTCGAGCTCGGCGGCGTCGGGCTCGTCGAACAGCGCCCTCCAGCGCAGGAGTTCGGCCTCGGTCATCGGGAAGGTCCGCTCCGGGGTGGTGGCCTGCCGGTGGGCGATCCGGGCCCGCTGGGTCTCGTGGTCCACCGGCAGGTAGACGAGCCGGCACGACGCGCCCGCGGACCGCGCCAACCACCGGATCGCGGACCTCTCGTGGCGGCTCCAGCAGCCGAAGTCCAGGACCACGTCGGTGCCGAGCTTCAGCGCCTCCAGCGCGAGCCGGAGCAGCAGCCCCTCCAGGACGTCGCGCTTCCCATCGGCCTCCGGCTCGCCGAACAGCGGGATCATCCACTCGTCGGGCGTCAGCCGGAGCGCGCCGCGCTCCTCGGCGAGCCTGCGGGCCCGCGTGGTCTTCCCGGCCCCGGGCAGACCGACCATCAGGAACAACGTCGTCACCCCCGGATCATGGCAGGGAGGCCGGGCGGGCAACCACGGGTTATCCGTCCGATGGCCGCGGCCGGGTCGGACCCGGTGACGGTGCCTCAGGCCGGGGCCAGGAGGGCCAGGGCGGCTGCGGGGTCCAGGCCGCCGCAGGACCGGCGGACGGCGGAGTCGTGGGCGGCGGCGAGGGCGTCCAGGCGGGCGAGGCGGGTGCGGCCCTGGCGGGAGAGGTGGGCGGTGATGCGGCGGCGGTCGTGGTCGCCCTGGCGGCGGTAGACCAGGCCGGTGTCGGCGAGGGCGTCGACCAGGCGGCTGAGGCTGGCCTGCGGGATCAGCAGGGCCTGGGCGAGCTCGCCCATCGGGTGGCCCTCGCCGTCGGCGAGGGCGCGCAGGACGCGCCACTGGTCGACGGTGCAGTCCTCCTCGGCGAGGGCGGCGGCCAGGCCCGTGGTGAGGCGGCGGTGGGCGAGGGCGACGAGTTCGACCAGCAGGGGGCCGCCGCCCTGCACCACGGTGGCCTCGGCGGTCTCGTGCGCGGTCATCCGGAGCTCCCGTTCTGCCGGTCGGTCGGCGGGGCGTCCCGGGGCCGACGGTCGGTCGGCGGGTCTTTCCCGGGGCCGACATCGCGACCATACTCGCACCGGTGATGCTGGATGCGAGGCTGGTCGACCCGCTCGACGCGCTGCACGCGGAACGGACGGACGCCACCTTCCGGGTCGGCCTGGTCGTGCCGCAGTCCGGCCTGCTCGGACTGACCGGTCCGTCGGCGCTGGAGGGCGCCCTGCTCGCCGCCCACGAGGTGAACGCCCGCGGCGGGATCCGGGACCGGCCGCTGGAGCTGGTGCTGGTGGACGGCGGCGGCACGCCCGCGGCGGTGACCGGCGCGCTGCGCCCGCTGCTCGCGGCCGGGGCGCTGGACGCGCTGGCGGGCTGTCACACCAGCGACGTGCACCGGGCCGTGGAGGCATTGGCCTCCGGTCGGCTCGCCTATGTCTACACGCCACCGCACGAGGGCGGTGCGCGGCGGCCGGGCGTGCTCTGCACCGGTGTCGACCCGTCCGCGCAACTGTCCTACGGCATCGGAGCGTTGACGGAGCGGTACCGCCTCCGGCGGTGGGCGCTGATCGGCAACGACTACATCTGGCCGCGCTCCGTCCACCGGGCCGCCGCCGGCCTGGTGGCCTCGGCCGGTGCCACGGTGGCGCTGGAGCGCCGGGTGGGCTTCGGCGCGGTCCGGCAGGAGGCCGGGGAGCTGGTGGAGGCACTGGGCACCGCCCGGGCGGACGCGGTGCTGCTGAGCCTGGTCGGCCGCGATCTGGTGGAGTTCAACCGGGCCCTGCGGCGCAGCGGCCTCGACCACCGACTGGTGCGCCTGTCACCGGCGTTGGAGGAGAACGGACTGCTGGCGCTCGGCGGCGACGAGACCGGGCTGCTGTACGCCGCGATGCCCTCGTTCTCCACCCTGGCCGAGGAGGCCCGGCAGCAGCTGGGCGAGCGCCACCGCGTGCTGTGCGGCCCGTCGGCGCCGGTGCTGGACGCCTACGCGGTGGGCCTCTACGAGGGCCTCCACCTGCTGGCCGGACTCGCGGGCCCGGCAGGCGGCCTGACGCCGCACGGCCTCGCGCGGGCCGCCGGACCGCTGCTGCGCCGCAGCGTCCACCTGGCCCGCGCCGAGGGCCCGGGCTTCACCGTCCTGCACTGAGCAGGAAGCCCGGCGGAAACCCTTCCATCTGGAAATAGTTGGCCCTACTGTCTGCTCCCATGACCGAGACATCCCCGTCACGGGACATCGAGAGCTTCGGCTACCGGCAGGAGCTCCGCCGTTCCCTGACCTTCAGTGACCTGCTCGTCTACGGGCTGGTGTTCATGGTGCCGATCGCACCCTTCGGCATCTTCGGCGGCGTCTTCCAGGGCTCCGGCGGCATGGTCGCCCTGGCGTACGTCCTCGGCATGGTGGCGATGATGTTCACCGCGCTCTCCTACGCCCAGATGTCCCGGGCCTTCCCGATGGCCGGCTCGGTCTACACCTACGCCGGGCGCGGCATCGGCGCCCCGGTCGGCTTCCTGTCCGGCTGGATGATCCTGCTCGACTACGTCCTGGTCCCCGGCCTGCTCTACCTGATCGCCGGCGTGGCGATGAACTCGCTGGTGCCGTCGATCCCGGTCTGGCTCTGGCTGGTCGGCTTCGTCCTGCTCAACACCGCGGTCAACTACCTGGGCATCGAGACCACCGCCCGGGTCAACAAGGCCGTGCTGGTCGGCGAACTCCTGGTCCTGGCCGTGTTCGTGACGGCCGGTGTGGTCGCGCTGGCCGCCGGCAAGGGGCGCGGCTTCGACCTCACCCCGCTCTACGACCCGCACACCTTCTCCTGGAGCCTGGCCTTCGGCGCGGTCTCGATCGCGGTGCTCAGCTTCCTCGGCTTCGACGGCATCTCCACCCTGGCGGAGGAGAACCGGGACTCCGCCAAGGCCATCGGCCGCTCGATGGTGGCCGCGCTGCTGCTGGCCGGCACCCTGTTCATCGCACAGACCTGGGTGGCCTCCCTGCTGGTCACCGACCCGCAGGCACTGATCCGGGACGGCGACCCGAACGGCACCGCCTTCTACGACGCGGCCCGCACCGCCGCCGGGGGCTGGCTGGCCACCCTGACCGCCGTCGCCACCGCCGTCGCCTGGGGGTTCGCCAACTCGCTGGTCGCCCAGGCCGCCACCTCCCGGCTGCTGTTCGCGATGGCCCGCGACCGCCAGCTCCCCTCCTTCCTGGCCAAGGTGCACCCCACCCGCCGGGTGCCGGTCAACGCCACCCTGCTCACCGCCGGGGTCTCCCTGGTCCTCGGGCTCTACACCGCCTCCCGCGACGACGGCATCACCCTGCTGAGCACCCTGGTCAACTTCGGTGCGCTGACCACCTTCCTGGTCCTGCACGTCGCGGTCGTCGTCCACTACCTGGTCCGCAACCGCAGCCGCGACTACTGGCGGCACCTGATCGCCCCGGCGATCGGCTTCGCGATCCTCGCGTACGTGATCGTCAACGCCGACATCGCGGCCCAACGCCTCGGTTTCGTCTGGCTGTTGATCGGTGCGATCGTGCTGGCGGGCCTGATGGCGACCGGCCGCAGGCCCCGACTGTCCGTCACCGAGACGACCCAGAGCACCGGAGACCCCGAATGACCACCGCGCCCGAGCCCGTCCGCCTCTCCCCCGCCCCCGAGGACTACGCCTACACCTTCGGCGGCCGTCCCCCGCTGACCACCGTCCAGCCGGGCACCGTCGTGGAGTTGACCACCGAGGACTGCTTCGGCGGCAAGGTGCGCGGCGCCGGCGACCTGCCCAGCCAGGTCTGCGTCTTCCCCTACCTCAACCCCGTCACCGGCCCGATCGCGGTGGCCGGGGCCGAGCCGGGCGACCTGCTGGCCGTGCACTTCGTGGAGATCACCCCGACCAGGGACCACGGGATCTCCAGCACCTTCCCGCACTTCGGCGCCCTGACGGGCACCCACCAGACCGCGATGCTCCACCCCGCGCTCGAGGAACGGGTCTGGATCTACGACCTCGACCTCAAGGCCGGCCTCTGCCACTTCCGGGCGCACCACGGCGAGTTCACCGTCGCGCTCCCGCTCGACCCGATGCACGGCACCGTCGGCGTGGCCCCGGCCGGCGGCGAGGTGCTCGCCTCCATCACGCCCGGCGCCCACGGCGGCAACCTCGACACCCCCGAGATGCGGGCCGGCACCACCGCCTACTTCCGCGTCAACGTGGAGGGCGGCCTGCTCGCCGTCGGGGACGGGCACGCCCGCCAGGGCGAGGGCGAGGTCTGCGGCACCGCCGTCGAGGCCGCCATGCGCACCACCGTGATCGTCGACCTGGTGAAGGGCGCGGGCCCGGCCTGGCCGCGCCTGGAGAACGACGGCTTCCTGATCACCACCGGCTCGGCCCGGCCCCTGGAGGACGCCTTCCGGATCAGCCAGCACGACCTGGTCGGCTGGACCTCGGACCTGCTCGGCCTGGACCAGCTCGACGCCTACCAGCTGGTCAGCCAGGCGGGTCTGGCCCCGGCGGCCAACGTCTGCGACACCAACTACACGATGGCCGCCAAGCTCCCCAAGTCCGTCCTCGGGTCCGTGCGGGCCTACGACGGTCTGCACGACCGGCTCCGGGAGACGGCCGCCGCCTACCTGCGCCACCGCTGACACCACGGCCCGGGGGCCACCCGGACCCCGGGCCAACGGTTCGTCCAGGACCGACCGTTGGCCACCCTGCGCCCTCCCCGGCCTGTTCGAGAGCTGTCCGCCAGAACCCCTACGATGACCGCCATGACTACTGGGGGCCCGGGCGGCCAGCTCGTCGACGGGCGCTTCGAACTGCTGGAGCGGCTCGGTGGCGGCGGCATGGGCCTGGTCTGGCGCGCCCGGGACACGGTGCTCCAGCGCGAGGTGGCGCTCAAGGAGGTCCGGCCGCCGGACCCGGCGATGCTCGCGGCCGATCCGGCGGCCGCCTACGAGCTGCGCGAGCGGGTGCTGCGCGAGGCCCAGGCGCTGGCCCGGCTCCAGCACCCCAACGTGGTGATCATCTACCACATCGTCGACACCCCCGAACTCCCGCACCCCTGGCTGGTGATGGAGCTGGTGACCGGCGGCTCGCTGCACGACCGGATCGGCCGCGGCCGCCTCTCGCCGCCCGAGGCGGCCAGGATCGGCCGGGGCGTGCTCTCCGCACTGCGCGCGGCCCACGCGGCCGGCATCCAGCACCGCGACGTCAAGCCGGGCAACGTGCTGATGCGCACCGACGGCACCCCGGTGCTGACCGACTTCGGCATCGCCGCACTCAGCGGCTCGACCAGCCTGACCGCGACCGGCTCGCTGATCGGCTCGCCCGAGTTCATCGCCCCCGAGCGGATCCGCGGCCAGGAGGGCAACCCCTCCTCGGACCTCTGGTCGCTCGGCATGATGCTGTACGTCGCCGTCGAGGGCCACCACCCGCTGCGCCGCGCCACCAGCCTGGCCACCCTGGCCGCCGTCCTGGACGAGCCGCTGCCCCCGCCGGCCCTGGCCGGCCCGCTCGGGAACACGCTCACCGCGCTGCTGGCCCGCGACCCCGCGCTGCGGCCGGACGCCGCCGAGCTCGACCGGCTGTTCGCCGCCGCCGAGCAGGGTGTCGACGGCACCCTCGCCGGTGCCCAGCAGTGGCCCACCCAGCTGAGCGGGCCGATCCCCTACACCCCGACCCAGTTCAACTCTCCGGAGCACCCGTCCGCTCCGACAGGTTTGTCCGGTCAGTCCGCTCCGTCCGGTCCGTCCTGGCCGTCGAACGGCTTCACGGGCCCGACGGGCTCCTCCGGCCCCACGCCGTGGCCGGGCGCCTCCGCCTCCGGCCCCCACGACCAGGTGCCGCCGCACTCGACCAGTGGTCAACAGGCCTGGAAGCAGCCGGAGTCGGGTGAGCAGCGGCGGCCCGAGCGGCGGCGCGGCGGCCCGGTGGTGGTGGCCGCCGTGGCCGGGGTGCTGACCGTCGGCCTGCTCGGCTGGTCGGTCAGCCACGGGTGGTGGAAGGCGGTCACCGGCAACGACCGCAAGGTCTCCGGCACCGCCCAGCAGACGGCCGGCCCGGGCAAGGGCGGCACCAGCACCGGCAGCACCACCGTCGGCGACCAGCCGACCGGCTCCACCCCGTCGGCCACCGCCACGGGATCCACCAAGGCGCCGCCCGCCACCAACGCCGACGTGGACCTGCTGACCCCCCAGGGCGCCCGCGGTCTGGTCTCCTCGATCCAGGCCGTCACCGGCAGCACCGTGGTCACCGACATGTGGGTCTACCCGGACCACGCCAGCGCCAAGGTGGTCTCCAAGGACAACCCCAAGCGCTACGACGACGTGACCTACCGGGCCGGCAAGACCACCAGCAAGCCGGGCGGCACCCTGAGCGCCGGCGAGGACACCGTCGACCTCACGAAGATCGACTGGAACCAGGTCCCCACCGTGATGGCCACCGCCCAGACCCAGCTCGGCGTCGACAAGGTGAAGTCCCGTTACATCCTGGTGGACTACGGCTGGTTCGCGAACGAGATCACCATCCGCTACTACGTCTCCGGCGAGTACAGCAGCGGCGGCTACGTCACGGCGGGCGCCGGCGGCAAGATCCTCAAGGTGGTCAAGTCCTGACCGACCACGGCGGGAGCACCTCCGCGCACCAACTAGGGTGGACCTTTTCTGCACACCGGAGGGGTCTGTGGCGGGTTCGGGGGCCGAAGGGCTCAAGGGGGCCGAACGGGCCGGGGACGGCTCCTCCGCCGAGGTCCGGCTGACCCTGCTCGGAGCCGTCGAGGCGTCCCGCGACGGACAGCCGCTGCTGCTCGGACCGCCGCAGCGCAAGGCCGTGCTCTGCGCGCTGGCCCTGCGGCCGCGCCGGTGGGTGTCCGCGCAGAGCCTGCTCGACGCCCTGTACGAGGACGCCGCGCCCGCCAGCGGCGTGGCCGTCGTGCAGACCCACGTGGCGGGGCTGCGGCGGGTGCTGGAGCCGGCCCGAAGACCGCGCTCCCCGTTCGCCGTCCTGCTCTCCGGACACGGCGGGTACCGGCTGGAGATCGAGGACGGGCAGACCGACCTGGGGGTCTTCGACCGCCTGGTGGCGGAGGGCGAGCACGCCCGCGACCGGTCCGACTGGGCGGCCGCCGACGCCCACTACTCCCGTGCCCTGCGGCTGTACCGCGGCGAACCGCTCGCCGGTCTTCCCGGCCCCTACGCCGCGATGTGGCGCAGCACGCTGACCGAGCGTCACCTGTCCGTCCTGGAGGACGGCCTCGAGGTGACACTGGCCCTCGGCCGCACCGAACAGGCCGTGGAGCGCCTGCGGGTGCTGACCGCCGAACACCCGCTGCGCGAACGCCTCCGGGCCCTGCTGATGCGGGCGCTGCACCTGGCGGGGCGTCAGTCGGAGGCACTGGACGTCTACGCCAGGACCAGGCGGCTGCTGGTCGGGGAGCTCGGGGTCGAGCCCGGCCCGGAGCTGCGCGAGCTGCACCGGCGGATCCTCTCCGGGCCGCCGACCCTGCCCGACCGCTTGGCCGGACGAACGACGGACGGCCGGGCGACGGACGGCCAGGAGGAAGGCACCGCGTCGGCGATCCGGGCGAACGCCGCTCCCGCCGGGTCCGCCGGGTCCGCCGTGTCTGCCGGGTCCGCACGACAGGTGACGGGTCCGACGGCCGCCCACCCGTCCGGGCCGTCCGCCCTGGGCAACCCCGGGGCGACGCCGCTGACCGACCGGGAGGACCAGCTGGCCACCGTGCTCGCGCTGGCCGCCCGGGCCGAGGCGGGCGAGGGCGGGCTGGTGCTGGTCTCCGGCGTCCACGGCCACGGCAAGTCCCGGTTCCTGTCGGAGCTGGCCGGCCTCCTGCCGGGGGCCCGGCGGATCGACCTGGCGGTCGACCACGCGGAGTCCGCACCGGCCGCGCTGCTGCGTGCCCTCGGACACCCGGCGACCGCTCCCGCACCTGCCGTCGCTGACGGACCGTCGGTCACGGACGGACCGTCGGCCGAGCTGCTCCGCCGGGCCCTGCTCGACGCCACCGGGAACGCCTCCCCCGTGGTGCTGGTCGACGACGTCGCCCCTCCGGACGAGCCCGCCACCGCGCTGCTGGCGGAGCTGGCCCTACGGCTGCGCGGCTCCAGGGCCCTGCTGGTGCTCGCGGTCGAGGACCGCCCCTGGGAGCCGGCCCGGCACCGGGACGTGGCACTGGCGAACGCGGCCGCCGCGGTGCTGCACCTGGGCCGGTTCACGGAGCAGGCCGTCGCGGAACTGGTCGCGCGCAAGCTGGGCGCGCCCGGGGCGGACGGGCTGACGCTGAGCATCCATCAGGCCACCGCGGGGATCCCGCTGCTGGTGGTCGGGCTGGTCGCCGACCTCTGCGGCCTGCCCGCCCCCGACCACGTGCCCTCGCACGCCGCCGACGGCCACTACCTGCGGGCACTGGCCTCGATGCTGGACGCGTACTCGCCCGAACGCTCCCTGCTCCTGCGGGCGGTGGCCGTGCTGCAGGAGCACCGGCCGACGCCGGAACTGCTGGCGGCCGTCACCGAGGAGCCGCTCTCGACGGTGCGGGACCGCTGCGAGCGCCTGGTCACGATCGGGGTCATGGCCTCGGCGGACCCGCCGCGGTTCCGCCACCCGGTGGTCGCCAACGCCCTGCGCTGGCTCTGCACCCCGGAGGAGAACACCCGGCTGCGGGTGGCGGCGGCTCGGCACGCCCTGATCTCCGGACACGGCGTCCGGCAGGCCGCCTCCTTGCTGGACGACCTGACCGGCCCCGGGTGGTCGGAGTGGACCGACGTGCACCTGGCGGCGGCCCGGGACTGCCTGCGGCACCACCAGGTACCCGAGGCGCTGCGGCACCTCCAGGCCGCGCTCCGGATCGCCTCGCCCGCCCAGCGCGACCCCGTCCTGGTACAGCTCGGCCAGCTGGAGCTCTGGGTCAACCCGGCCGCCTCGCTGGCCCACCTCCAGGAGGCGCTGCGGGACCAGCGGGCCGCGCTCCGGCCGCCGACCGCGCTCGTCCCGCTGGCCTGGACGATGGCCTCCCACCGGCAGGCCGGTGCCGCGCTCGCCCTGTTGACGGAGGTCATCGCCGAGACCGAGCCGCGCGACCCGGCGGCGGCCAGGGCGCTGCGGGCCTCCGCCTGGATGGTGGCGGCGCTCACCCACGAGGGCTGGGCCGCGTACGTGGCGGCGCTGCGCGCCGACCCCTCGGCGGCGGAGGACCCGGTGGCAGCGGCGGTGCTCACCTGGGACGACGCCTTCGGCGTGCGGTGCAGCGCGGCGGAGGCGATGGCCCGCTTCCCGGCCGAGCACAGCGCCGACGGCGCCTGGGGCCGGCTGCCCGGAGAGGTGATCGGGATCCTCACCCACATCGCGATGTGGGCCGACGACCTGACCCTGGCGGGCCAGTTGAGCGACCTCGACGAGGACCGCCACTTCGGCACGGTCGACGTCTACCGCCGAATCGTCCGTTCGGAGGTCCACCTCCGCCAGGGCGAGTACCGGCTGGCCCTGGCCGAGTGCGCCCCGGTGGTCGGGCTGCCGGTCGAGCAGGTTCCGCGGCGTCCGGCGGCCCTGGTCGCCCAGTACGCCCACGCCCTGCTCGGCCTGGGTCGGCCGGCCGAGGCCGAGGAGTGGCTGGACGGGGTGGCCGAGCACGCCAATCCCGAGTCCTGGGAGTGGACGGTGGTGAAGTACGTCCGGGCGCTGGTCTGTTCGGCGCGCGGTCAGGCGCAGCAGGCGGCGGCGCACTTCCTGGACTGCGGACGCCGCAACTCCGCCTGGGGGCTGGACAACCCCGCCCACATCGCCTGGCGCAGCTCGGCCGCCGTCGAGCTGATGCGGGTCGGCGCGGAGGCCCGCGCCCGGGAACTGGCCCTGGCCGAACTGGAGCTCGCCCGGCGGTGGGACACCCCGGTGACGCTCGGCCGGGCCTGGCGGGCGGTGGCCCTCACCACCGCCGGGGGCCCGTCGCTGCCGCTGCTGGAACGGGCGGTCGACCTCCTGAGGGCCGGTCAGGCCGTGGGCGTCCTGGTCCCCGCCCTGCTCGACCTGGCCGCCGCCCACAGCGCGGCCGGCCACCACGCCCAGGCCGACGCCCTCCTGACGGAGGCCCGCCACCTGGCCGAACCCCGAGGTATCGCTCTGCCCTGACGTTCTGGCCCCGGCGGCCCGAAGGGCCGTCAGGGGCGCGGGGAACTGCGCGAATCGGAAGACACAGACCCGTGTGCCGGGTACGGAGAACCACTTGC
>NZ_JBSGEL010000120.1:0-14843 GCF_053602875.1 Kitasatospora sp. NPDC004289
GCACCCCGATAGTGCAACTCCTCCACCTGATCGGCGAAGTCACGCCACACCTGCGCCGACTCACGAAGCTTGTCCTCATTCGCCGTCGGCCAGTCGAAGCCCAGCATCTCGAGAACCCACTCGACGCTGTCCGGCAACATGAGCGCCATCTGGTCATTCCCCCTGCGGTGACGAAGACTTCAACTACGAGAACCACGCGAACTACGAACGGGCGGTACAACGGCGGCGGCCGGGCCCGCCTCGGACCCGGCCGCGCACGCCGTGGGACGACGGTGCGTCAGTGGTGCGGACGGTAGAGCGCCTGGACCCGCTGGCCGACCGTGCCCTGCTTGCCCTCCATGGTGCGGAGGTCGTCGCTGGTCTGGCTCTCGTTGGCCTCGTGGGCGGCGGCCATGCCCTGGAGCTTCTGGCCGATCTCGCCGATGCGCTCGCCGAGCGACTGCATCGACTCCTTCATGCCGTCGCGCAGGCCTTCGTAGACGACGCCGAACTTCTCGCCCAGGTCGTCGTCGCCCCACGGCGGGGTGTCGCCCTTCTCCAGGGCCTCCAGCCGGCTGGAGAGGTTCTTCACCGCGGCGAGGAAGTCCTCGCCCATCCGGCCCATGTTCCTGCCCTCGGACCGGAGACTGTCCGGGTCCACCACGATCTGCTGTGCCATCTCGGCTCCCCCACTACACCTGTCTGATGACCCGTCCGGTCAGTTCACCGCTCACCGCTCACCGCTCACCGCGGACGGCCCGGTCCGAGTGGACCGTTCAGCGCTGCTGCGCGCCGAACCCCCCGTGCTCCCACTCCTCGGGCTCGTCCGGCCCGAACTCAGCCTCGTAGTCCTCGCGGAGCTTGACCGCCCGAGCCTCCGAGGCCTCGCGGTCGGCCGGGCTCAGGTTCTCGGCGGCGGTGCGCATCTGCCCCAGCCGCTCCCCGATCGCGTTGAGGTAGCGGTCGGACTCGACCACCTCGCGCATGCCGACGCGGCCGCTGAGCACGTCCCGGGCCATCTGCTGGAGCTGCGGGCCGACGGAGTCGTTGTCGGCGAGGGTGCGCAGGGCGCGGTGCAACTCACGTGCCTGCGCGGGATTGTCGGCGACGTCGAGCAGTTCGTCGTCCGTGATCTCCGGAATGTCCCGGTCCGTGGCCATCGCCTGTCCCCCTGCCCCGTATGCATCTCCGCCGTGGTCCGTCCGGGCCAACTTCCCCGGCCGTCCACAGCATTGCCCATGAGATCATAATGTTTACTTCATGGCTGTACCCGTACCGTGCTCGTTCGGTCTCGACCTTGCAACGGGTAGCCTCGTCCCGGCTCGCGGCAGCGACACTTCGAAACCCCGGCCGACACAACGGCACCGGTCCCCTCATGCGAGGAGTTCTCGTGATCACCCAGGAGCTTGCCCTCAGCACCGCCGACGCCTGGCTGAACAGCGGCGCCGACACCGCCGGGCTGCCCCGGCGCGAGGTCCGGCACCGGGAGTTCGACCTCGGTTGGGTGGTCTGGGCGGCGCCCGCGCCGCTGGAGCGGGACCCGGTCACCGGGCAGCGCCGGCCCCCGGCCGACCTCGGTGACGCCTGCGGCGTGGTCGACCGCTCCACCGGCCGGCTCTCGGTCTGGTCGTCCATCCCGGTGGACGAGGTCATCGAGGCGTACCGCGAGAGCAAGCGTCCGGCCACCGGCCCGGGCAACTCGCTGACCGCCGACTACACAGACACCGCCACCGGCCAGCCGGTCCGGATCGAGCTGACCGCCGCCCCCGGCCACCCGCCGGTGGAGCACCAGCTGCTGGCCGAGCTCCAGCGCCGCGGCGTCGCTCCCGAGGCGGTCACCGCGGTCCACACCGCGCTGTACCCGTCCACCCTTCCCGGTGGCTACCCGGCCGTCGTGCTGGAGCAGTTGCCGAACGCGGCCGTCAGCCACGACTTCCCGTACGGCATCACCGCCGACGAGCGCGCGCAGGGCGTCACCGCCCTCACCGAGCGCCTGTGCCCGACCCCGCGCCCGAACCGCACCCCCGCCCCGCAGCCCGGCTCGGTCGAGCCGGCCGAGGCGGTCCGCGACGTCGCGCTCGGACGTCAACTCCCCACCGTCTTCGACCTGGTGACCCGGTACGACGCCGACGACCTGGCCGCCAGCGCGCTCCCGGACGCCACCCGCTCGACCCTCACCTGGGCCGGGCTGCCCAACGAGCTGCCGCTCTTCTTCACCGCCGACCAGGCCGACCGGCCCGCCCCCGGCGGGCTCTTCGCCGACCTGCGCACCCACCTGACGGCCTCCGGCTCCCCGATCGCGCCGGCCACCCTGGACGTGCTGGCGGGCTGGACCCGGATCGGCACCGACGGTCTGTGCGTGATCGCCGTCCAGACGGCCGGCGACGAGGCCGGCTCGGTCTGGGCCGTCCACCCGCGCACCGGCAGCGGACGGTTCGTCAACACCACCGTCGCCGCCTTCGACCGCAGCCTCGCCCTGCTCGCCACCGCCCGCCCGGCCCTGGCCGGGCTCGCCCCTGCGGAGGCGGGCGCCGCCCTGGCCGAGCTGCAGGACGGCCTGGCCGCGATCGACCCCGACGCCTTCCGCAAGGACACCGCCTGGTGGTCGGTGGTCATCGAGCAGATGTGGCACGGCCTGTTCTGACCCGGGGCCGGGAACGACGACGGCGCCGGCCGGGAACCCTCCCGACCGGCGCCGCGCCACATCCGTCCCGCCCCGCGAGCCGTCGGACCAGGGACCGTCAGACCGGGTGCCGCACCCAGACGTTCGGCTCCACGTAGACCGCCTGGTCGCGCTCCACCTCGCACCGCACCGGCACCAGCGCCCCCGGCACCAGCACCTCCCCCGTCGCGTCGAACGGCAGGCCGGTCCACTCCCGCCACTCCGCCAGCGACCCGGCGATGGTCATCGAGACCGGCGCGACCCGCTCGACCGTCGCCCCGGCCCGCACGTGCACCCGCAGCCACGGGTCGTACGGCAGGCCGTCCTCCGCGCGCGCCCGGAAGGCGTACTCCTCCATCGGCGTCCCCGGCTCGTGGTGCTTGGCGCTCGGCCGCACCGGGGCCACCACCTCGGCGTACCCGCGCGCCCGCGCCGCGTCCCGCATCGCGCCGAGCACCACGCCCGACAGGCCCTTGCCCTGCAGGTCGGTCCGCACGGCGATCTCGATCGCGCTGACGGTGTCGGGCCGTTCGCCCCGGCGGTGACCGTTCACGGCCCAGAGCAGCACCTGGTCCCAGCCCCGGTCCGGCAGCCGGCCGTCCCGGCCCTCCCCGTGCAGCCGGAACGGCACGCTGTGGCCGCGCGCCACCAGCGCGCCCTCGGCGTCGGTGGCCACCACCACGTGCTCCGGGAAGAGCTCGGCGATCGTGCCCATCAGCGCGTTGGCCACCAGGTCGTGGTCCATGAACCGGGCCCAGGTGTCGGGCATCTCCCAGAGCCGCTCGCGCAGCTCGGGCCGCTCGGCCAGGGTGGTCACGGTCAGGTCGTCGTTCATGGGCCGCACCCTAACCAGCCGAACGCCTCCCCCGCACCGCGGTTTTCCCAGCTCACCACCGGTCAGGGGTGCATCCTGGCGCCCTTCAGCACCTTGTCCACCGCGTTGCGCGGCCCGTACAGCGCGATCCCGACCAGGTCCAGCTCCGCCGTGGCGACCGCCCGCACCGCGGCCCGGTTGTCCCGGTCGTTGCCGGTGGCGAACAGGTCCGAGGTGAACACCGCGAGCGGCAACTCCCGCCCCAGCGCCCGCCCGTGCGCGGCCGTCAGCACCTCCTTGGTCCCCTCGAAGACCAGCACGGGCTGACGGAACATCGGCAGGTAGCCGGTCCCGTCCCCGTCCTGGTACGGCTCCCCGATCACCTCGGGCACGGCCGTGCCCAGGCCGCTGACCAGGAAAGCCGTCACGTTCAGCCGCTGCCAGGGCTCCAGGTCCTCGCGCAGCAGGACCGCGATCTTGGTGTCGAAACGGACCGGCCCGGCCGCGGCGCTCTGCTCTTCGCTTCTCATGCACCGAGACTGCCCGGTCCCCGCCCACCCGGTCTTGTACGTTCTTGGCATGACGCCCGGTCAGGAGGTCTCCGCGTGGCGGCCGCCGGTGCCCGGCCTGGTCGAGGTCCTGCACGCGCGCTTCACCGAGCACCGCTACCCGATGCACGTCCACGACAGCTGGACCCTGCTGATCGTGGACGACGGCGCCGTCCGGTACGAGCTGGACCGCCACCGCCGCGGCACCCCGCTCGGCACCGTCAGCCTGCTCCCGCCGCACGTCCCGCACAACGGCGCCCCGGCCACCGCCGAGGGTTTCCGCAAGCGCGTCCTCTACCTCGACACCACCCAGCTGGACACCTCCCTCACCGGCCGCGCCGTGGACGGCCCCGACATCACCGATCCGCTCCTACGGGACCGCATCGGCCGCCTGCACACCGCCCTGGCCCGCCCCGGCGAGGAGCTGGAGGCGGAGAGCCGGCTCGCCCTGATCGCCGGCCGCCTGCGCACCCACCTGCGCCCGGACGCCCCCGAGGGGGCGCCACCGCCCCGGGGCCTCGCCCAGGACCTGCGCGACCTGCTGGACGCCGACCTGCTCGCCCCGCCCACCCTCGCCGAGGCCGGGAGGCTGCTGCACGCCCACCCCACCCACCTGGTCCGGGCGTTCGGCGCCGCCTTCGGGATCCCGCCGCACCAGTACCTGACGGCCCGCCGGATCGACCGCGCCCGCCGTCTGCTGCTCGCCGGACAGCCCCCGGCCGAGGTCGCCACCGCCGTCGGCTTCCACGACCAGCCCCACCTCAACCGGCACTTCCGGCGCTTCCTCGGCACCACCCCGGGCCGTTTCACCCGCCCGGCGGGGCCCAATTGCCCTCCCGGTCAGCCCGTCCGGGCCGACCTCGCCCTCCCGGCCGGGCAGACCTTCCCCGCCACGCGTACCTCCCCCACCGGTCCCGCCGCGCAGACCTCCCGCTGAGCGCCCGACCGCGCGTCACTTCCCGGGCCACCCCAAACCGCCACGGTATGGTGCAAATCGCCGACCCCGTCGAGGTGCACCGTGCTCTGGCCGCTCTCCGCCCTGCTCGCCATCGTCCTGGTCACCCTGGCGCTCGGCTGGCTGGCCGACCAGATCCTCCAACGGGTGGCCCGCCGCCACCCCGAGTCACCCGTCTGGGCACTGCTGCGCCGCTGCCGCATCCCGCTCCAACTCGTGGTCTGCACAAGCCTCTTGCTGGCGGCACGGCCGATCGAGCGGATCTTCGACCTGGAGGGCGACGACACCCACCACACCGTCCTGCTCGCCCTGATGGCCTCGCTCGGCTGGCTCACCATCCGGGTGGTCGCCGCCGTCCTGGAGGCCTTCTTCCTCCGCTACCAGGCCGTCACCGACGAGCCCTACCGCGTCCAGCGGGTGCAGACCCAGCTCAGCCTGACCCGACGGGTCGTCAGCGCGCTGATCGCCGTGGTGACCGTCGCCGTCATGCTGCTGACCTTCCAGGCCATGCGCACCATCGGCGCCAGCCTGCTCGCCTCCGCCGGCATCCTCGGCATCGTGGCCGGCATCGCCGCCCAGAGCGCGCTCGGCAACTTCTTCGCCGGCCTGCAGATCGCCTTCGGCGACACCGTCCGGATCGGCGACACGGTGGTGGTCGAGACCCAGCAGGGCACGGTGGAGGAGATCACCCTCTCCTACCTGGTGATCCGCCTCTGGGACTACCGCCGCCTGATCGTCCCGACCTCCTACTTCGTCAGCAAGCCCTTCGAGAACTGGACCCGCAAGGACCCGGGCCTGCTCGGCGCCGTCCTGCTCCACCTGGACCACACCACGCCCGTGCCCGAACTCCGCACCGTGCTCAAGGAGTTCCTCGCCACCAACCCGCTCTGGGACTCCACCGAGTGGGCCCTCCAGGTCACCGACACCACCCCGAGCACCATCGTCGTCCGGGCCACCATGACCGCCCGCACCCCGGACGACGTCGCCGTCCTCCGCTTCGAGGTCCGCGAACACCTGGTCGCCCACCTCCGCGACCACCACCCCACCGCCCTCCCCCGCATCCGCACGGGAGAGGGCGGCCGGGGGCGGCCCGGCCCGGTCACGCCAGGTTGATCTCGATCAGCTGGATCTGGTCGCCGACCCGCACCGCCTTGCGCAGCACCTTCCCGCCGAAGCCGTCCAGGTTCCCGGACATCGGCCGCCTGCCGAGCGCGTGGTCGATCTCCCGCAGCTGGAAGTGCAGCAGCCGCTCCTGGGGGATCTGGCCGTTGAGGCCGAACGCCGGGACGTCCCGGTTCTGCGCCGACACGCCGTTGTCCGGTGAGATCTGCTCCAGGGTGTCCATCTCGTTCTCGCCGGGCGGCAGGATGACGGTCACCCAGGAGTCCGGATGGTCGAGGCCGCCCTGCGTTCCCATGGTCACCAGCGGATCGCGCCTGACTCCCGAGTACCAGAGCGAGGACTCGCCCCCCAGCCACAGCGGGATGTTGGACATGCCGACGTTCTCGAAGTTGTTGACCGTGTTGTTGACGCCCTGTTGGGTGTGGCCGAACTCGGTCTGCCAGATCTTGCTGTTCTCCGGATGGGCCGGATCGCCGCCGCGCCCGGTGTCGTTCGGGTTCTGGATCCGGACGATGCAGTCCTGGAAGTGCACCGTGCGGTCGGGCGCGGCCGTGTCCGGCCAGTAGTCCTCCTCACCCGGTTGGAGCTGCGTCGCCCCCGGCGGCACCTCCGGTCCGGGATTCTGGTCCTGGCCCGCTGCCGGGTTGTCCGCCATGCCCGGCCGGTCCGGGGCGGTCCGGTGCTGTCCCGGGGCGTGCTCCTGGCCGACGGGTGCGCGCGCGGGGTCCAACAGGATCGCGAAGACGCCCTGCGGGCCGGCGTACCCGTCGCCGGGACGCCGGTGCAGGTCCGGTCCGTGCTGCCCGGTCTGCCCGTCGACGTAGACGATCCTGCCGTTCTGGTTCACCGCGTTCCAGGAGTGCGCCCGCTGGTCGTCGTCCACCGTGATGATGACGGCCTGCGAGCCGTGGCCCTGCGCGGTGAGCCGCTGCTCCAGCCGCTCGAACGCCTCGCGGCCGTTGCCCAGGTCGGAGAACTCGGCACCGAGCGCGGTCTCGATCCGCTGCCGGCCACCCGCCTCGCCCAGGGCGGACTGCTGCCCGTCCGCCTCCGGCGTGCGCGCCCCCGCGGCGGCGGGGTGCCCCGAGTAGGTGTCCACCACGGCGAGCGTGGTGTCGACGCAGTTGGTGCTCCGCCCGGGCAGGTGGCTGCCGTCGCCGTTGATCCGGGAGGGCCAGTCGCCGTCCGCGGGATCGGGGTGGCGCTTCGGGACGCCGCCCTCGTGCGGCACCGCGTTCCGGATGCGTGCCTGGTCCTCGTCCGAGGGGCTGAGCAGTCCGCCCTCGCCGCCGACCGGACGGTTGTCGGCGGCCGGCCGGTAGGACTCGCCGCCCTCGGGTGCCGGGAGCGGCCCCGACCTGTCGTGCGCCGGCTCGATGTCCAGGCGCAGGTGGTAGTTGGTGCCGTCCCTGATCACCATCACCTGGGAGATGGCGAGTTGATCGCCGCTCATGCCGTTGTACTGCTTGACGATGTTGTTGGTCGACTTGCCGTTGTCGGTCGTCAGCACCTGGGTGAAGACCGGGTCGCCCTTGCGACCGACCAGGGTCGTGGGCAGCTTCTCCCGGACGTCCTTCAAGGCCTCCGGCCGGACGACCTCCTCCAGCTTCTTGCCCTTCATCGCCTCGGCGAGCGTCTGGCCGGCGTCCATCTTGGCGATCACGTCGGGGCTGAGGACGCTCTCCCGGCCGTGGGCGTTCACCTCCTGCCGGATCACCGGCTCGTTGACCAGGAGGTCGAGGGTGGCCTTGGCGGGCCCGCCGGAGATGTTCTGCCGGTAGATCGAGTCCGGCATCGTGGACGGGCCGTTCTGGTGCAGCGTCCCCAGGGCGGTGGCCGCCTGCTTCCGGTCGCCGGATGCGGCGGCCTGCCACTGCGTCAGGAACGCCTCGCTCGCGAAGTACGGGGCCTCCTTCCCCGCCGGGTACATGACGTTGCCGTCCTCGTCTAGGAGCACGTTGCCGTCCTTGTCGCGGACCACCTTGCCGTCGTAGCGGTAGGTCTCCATCGCGACCGCGAACGACTTGCCGTCCTTGAAGCCGAACGCCGTTGCGAACCGCCCGCCCGCGATCGGCCGGCCCGCCGCCGCGTTCTCGGTCGAGGTCTCGTAGTCCGTGGACTGCTGCTCGATGCCGAAGATCGTGGCGCCCGAGAAGAGCTTGGTCGGGTCGGTCTTCAGGACCGGGAGGTTCTGCTCCTTGACCGTGTAGAGCTCGGGCTCACCCATGCTGTCGAAGTAGTCGGTCATCCGCTGGCTCGGCGGAACGTCCTTCAACGCCCGCGGTGCGGGAGCGGGCGTCCCGGTGTCCGTGGTGCCCCCGGTGTCCGTCACGTCCGTCTCCGGCGAGCCGAACGATCCGCCGGCGACCGGCTCGACCTCGAACCGGAGGCTGAGGTTGCCGCTGGTGTCACGCCCGATCGTGATGGCGGTGATCTCCGCGCGGTGCTCCGGCTTCATCAGGTTGAAGTCGCTGACGACGGCACCGGTGGTCTTGCCGTTCACGGTCTTGCCCAGGATCTCCTGGAAGCCCGTCTGATCCGGCGTCATCCTGACCAGCAGCGGCCTTCCGCCCTCCTGGCGCGCCGGGGGGTTCGCCTCGTTCCACCGGTCACGGGCGGACGCCCGCCCGTCGACCCACTGCTTCCACTCCGTCAGCTTCTCCCGGTCGGCCGGGGTGCTCTGGTCGAGCCGGTCCTGCCAGTCCTGCCCCCAGTGGATGCCCTGCTCCTTCTGCCGTTCGAGCCACCCCTCCCGCTCGCCCCGGCGCGTGAACGGGGCCGCCGGTTCGGGCGTCACGTTCCCGCCGCCGGCCAGGGCGTCCTGCAAGGCGTTCTTCGCCAGCTGGCCCGAGACGTTCTGCCGGTAGATGTTCGCGGGGAGGGAGTCGGGGATCTCCAGGGTCGACGGGTTCTCCAGCCGGCGCCGGACGTCCTTGTCCGACCGGCCGCCGGGGTGCACGGCCGCCCACTGGGTGAAGAAGCCGTCACTGGCGAAGTAGGACTTGTCGCCCGCCGCCTTGTAGTTCTCCATCATCAGCGCGGAACCGCGCCCGTCGGCGTCGAAGCCGTACGCGTTGGTGAACTGGGCGCCCTTCTTCGGCGCGCCGTCGGAGGTGCTGCCCTCCTTCTGCTCGAAGTCGCTGGTCTGCTGCTCGACCTGGTGGTACTTGAGCGGCGCGGACCCGCCGTCCTGCAGGAAGCCGTTGACCAGCTTCGAGTTCGGGAAGGTGCTGTGGTCGGCGTACCCGCCCTCCATCAGCCCGGCGAGGGTGGACACCCGGGCCCGGACCGCCGCCTGCACCTCGGCCGGGGTGCGGGTGTCGTTGGCACCGAAGTGCTCGCGGAACTCCGGGTCGGGCGTCATGCCCGGCAGCGTCTGCTCCCGGCCGTCGACGGCCGAGGCCCAGACCTTCCAGTCACCTGCGCGGCGGTCCGGCAGGGCGCCCGGCTCGGCGGGCCAGGAGGTCTTCTTGCTGGTGTCGACCCAGTGCGGCCCGCCCGGCTTGCCGTCCTGCGGCGGCAGGTTGACCAGCGCGAGGGCATGGCCCTCCGCGCCCTCCTTGCCCACCATGACGGTGGCGAAGGCACCGGGGCCGCCCTGCTTCACCTTGTCGATCAGGGAGTCGACGGCCGGCTGGCCCGTGCCGAACAGGTGCGGGACGTCGTGACGCTTGTTCAGCATCGAGGCCACGCCCAGCTCCGCCTCGCCGGTGAAGGTCTGCCCCGAGGGGCGCGGGCGGCCGAAATGGGTGTCGCGGTACGCCTCGACGCCCTCCAGGCAGTTGTGCAGGTCGCTGCCGGGACGGAACCCGGGCGGCGGCGTCACCGGCACCTTGTGCGGGTCCACCAGGCCGAGCAGTTCCTTGGTCGGCTGCGGGAACTTCGCGCCCTGGGTGTGCTCCGCCAGGGCGTCGTACTGCGCGTCACTGGCCGGCAGGTAGCCGCGGCCCATCAGCACGGCGTCGCTGTTCTCGTACGCCGGGGTGCGCCGCCACTTGTCCGGGGTCTCGTCCGGTTCCTCGTCCCGGCCGCGCTTGCGGCCGGTGCCGTTCCCGTGCCCCGGCGCCGGCTGGTGCGGCGGGGGCGTCCCGTCCGACCGGGAGGCCGGTGCCTTGGGCAGCGACCCGTCGGGGACCGCGGTGGGCGTCACCCGGCCGAGGACCGGCGGCGCCTGGTCCGGCGAGCCGAAGCCCGCGGCGGGCGGCACCTGGCCCTGGCCCGCCGGTGCGGCGGCGGGCGTCGTCACCGGCGCCTCCTGGCCGACGTCGAGCCGCAGGTGGAAGCTGCCGTTGGCCTCCCGGATCACGGTGACCCGGTTGATCTCCATCCGCTCGCCCTCGCGGCGGCCGGCCACGTCGTTGAACTGGTCGACGATCTGCTTGGTGCTGGAGCCGTTCTGGGTCTCCGTCAGGAGGCGGGCGGCCTGCTCCGGGGTCGCCACGCGGTTGTACGGCCCCGCGTCCGGCCCCATGATCGCGACGAGGGCTGCCTTCGCCGGGGTGCCCGAGATGTTCTGCCGGTAGATCGAGTCCGGCAGACCGGACGGCACCGCCACCGGCTGCTGCTTCCCGAGCTGCTTCGCCACGTCCTTCTGCTTGATCCCGTCCGCCCCGTTCTGCTGCGCCAGGGCGTCCACGGCCTGCCACTGCGTCAGGAACACGTCGCTGGCGAAGTACGGCACGCCGTCCTTGATCCGGACGTCGTTCGCGTCCTTCTCCCCGTTGTAGCGGTAGCTCTCGACCGCGACGGCGAAGCTGCGCCCGTCGTCGGTGTACCCGAACGCGGTCTTGAACTTCGCCCCGGCCAACGGCGCCTGGCTCTCCGGGCTGGTCGGGTGCGGCAGGTAGCCGTCGGAGGTCATCTCGACGTCGAACATCGAGACCACCGTCGACGTGTCCATCGAGCTGTCGGCCTTCAGCGCGAAGACGTTCTCCGGCCGCTTGACCACCATCACGTCGGTCTCGTCGACCCGGCCGAGGTAGCCGCTCATCCGACCGTGCGCCTTGTCCCCCTTCGCGCTCCGGTCCGGAGAACCGAAACCGGAGACCTGCTCGGTCGAGGTCGACCGGGGCGCGCCGTCCCCCTCGGCCGGGGCCGGAGCCGCCGGTGCGGTCTTGTCGACGTCGAAGCGCAACTGGTAGTTGCCCTGGGCGTCCTGGAGCACCGCCACGCGCTTGATGCTGTTCTGCTGCTGCCGCATCCCGTTGAACTGCTCGACGATCCGCTTCGTCGAGTCGCCGTTGTCGGTGGCGATGATCTTCGCGTAGGCGGAGCTGCCCGCCGGGAAGGTCTGCGGCGGTACGGCCCCGCCCAACGCGTCCTTGATCAGTGCCTTCGCGTCGTCACTGGAGACGTTCTGACGGTAGATCGAGTCCGGCAGGGTGAGCGGACCGTCGCCGCTCGGCCGGCCGAGGTTCTGCTTGACCGAGCCCCGGTCCCCGTTCGCGCCCGCCAGTTCGACGGCCTGCCACTGCGCCAGGAACGCGTCGGTCGCCCGGTACGGCGGCTTGCCGGCCCCGTTGGCCCGGTAGTTCTCGATCGCGACCGCGAAGGTCGAGCCGTCCTCCTTGAACCCGAAGGCGTTGTAGAACTTCCCACCCGCCACGGGACGCCCGGCCGAGGCGCTGCCCTCCGCCGTCGCGTAGTCGTGCGACTGGTGGCTGACCCCGAACACCTTGCTGATCGGCTGCCCGCCCGACTCCGTGTCGAGCGTGACCGCCGGCATCCTGGCGGGGTTGACCGTACCGATCTCGACCTCGGCCCGGCTGTCCTTCGGGCGCGACTGGCTCATCAGCGCGTCGAACTGCTGCATCCGCAGCGGCGCACCGGGGTCCGGGTTCACCGGCCGCGCCACGGGCGCCGGCGCGTCGGACGTGCCCGTGTCCGTGTCCTCGGGCGCGGGCGAGCCGAACGAGCCCCTGGCCCTCGGCGCGGCGGAGTCCGTCGAGCCCGCGTCCCGGTCGGTGGACGAGGACTGGTCCGGGAGGGCGCGGTCCTTCGGCGCCGACGAACCACGGGAGTCGCCGCTCTCCGGGGCGTCCTGCGGAGCGGAGCGGGAGGCGTCACCCCCCTCGTGGACCGCCAGGGGCTGCCGGGAGTTCTCGATGTCGAACCGCATCTGGAAGTTGGTGCCGTCGAGCGTCACCACCACCTTCTTGATCTCGGCCACGGAGGTGGTGTCCCGACCGCCGGCGGCCGCCTGATCCGCACTCATCCGGTTGAACTGGTCGACGATGCCCTTGGTCGACCCGCCGTTCACCGTGCTCATCACGCCGGCGAAGCCGGCGGAGTCGAGCGGGATGTCAGCCCGGGTCCCGGCCGCCGCCTTGACCTCGGCGAGGTACTCCGGCGCGACGAAGTCCTCGAGCTTCTTGCCCCTGACCACGTCGATCGGGCTCTTGTCGCCCTTCTGCTTGCCCCCCTTGGGCGTGCCGATCTCCGCCGAGGTCTCGGGGGTGAGCAGGGCCTCGACCTTCAGCCCGTGCTTGGTGGCCACCTGCTCGACGGCGTGCATGTCCAGCACGGCACCGAGCGTCTTCTTGGCGTCGTCACCCGAGATGTTCTGCCGGAAGACGTGCTGCGGGAACGCGTCGGGGAACGGGGCGTCCGGGGCGCCGAACTGGGTCTCGACGTTCTGGTCGAACTTGCTGTTCTGCCTGGCACCGCTGACGGCCTGCCACTGCGCCAGGAACACGTCGCTGGCGAAGTAGTTCGGCGCAGGCCAGACCTTGCCGAAGTCCTTGTCCTCGTTCTTGCCGTCGTGCCGGTAGCTCTCCATCGCCACCGCGAAGGTCTCGCCGTTCACCTCTCCGAAGGCGGCCTGGAAGTGGCTGCCGCGCACCGGCCGGCTGGCCGACGCCGACTCTCCGGTCGGCATCTTGAAGTCACCGCTGACCTGGTCGATGTCCACCACGTACTTCGCCGTCGAGAGGTCGAAGTCCGGGTCCGCCTTGATGGCGGGAAGCGAGTTGGCCACCCGGTTGGGCCTGACCACCATGAAGGAGCTCGACCCCTCCAGGTCCACCGAGTCGTCGCCCTCCTGCACCGTCACCGACTCGAGGTCGCTCTTGAAGTTGTCCATCCGCTCCGCCGGCGGGACGTCGGCGAGCCTGCGAACGGGCGTGGCGGCGTTCGGGACGGGCTCCGGCCGGGTGACCGTGCCCTCCTCCGGGGACGGGGCCTGCTGCTCGGGCCTGCCGGTGAACCCGGTGTTGGCCGGGTTGGTCGGCGGTGCGGTGACCGGATTCTCGGGTCGCGCGGTCGTCGACGTCGGCGTCGGTGTCGGCTGCGGGGTGACCGGACGCGGGCCCGGCTGCGGGCCCGGCTGCGCCGGGGCACCGGCCGTACCCGGCGGGACGGCACCGGAGGTCTGGGCGGCGGTCGGCCCGGCCTCCGGAGCGACCTGGGTGGACGTGAACTCCCCCTGCTGGTTGGACGAGTGACTCTGGGTCGGCATGGTGCGCGGGGTGGATCCCATACCGCTGACCCGGGTGCCGGACGTCTGGTCCGACTGCTCGGAATCCGGACGCTGGTGCGGCACACCTGCCGGCGGGCCGTCGGAGCTGGGAACGGTCCGCGGCGTGGGCGCCGGCGTCGTGTCGGAGTCGTGGGTGGGGGTGGCGGTGGGCGTCGGGGTGTGGTCCGGGGCGCTGCGCTGGATGGGCGGCTCGTAGGGCGCGAGTTGGGGCGCGGCCTCGTGGCGGGGGGTGGTGCTCGGGCCCTGGTACGGGGCGGTGTCCGGGGTCGGGGTGGTGGTGTTGGCGGTGTGGCCGGCGGTCGAGAAGGTCCGTGGGTTGTCCTCGGAGAAACCACGCGGGGTCGGGCCGCTGTCCGGCCTGGAGCCCGTGTCCGGGTCGGCGCCCTCGGCGTACGGCTGGCGGATGCGGTGCCCGTCGCTGCCCATCGGCGACAGGTGCTGGTCGGGGTCGGCCCCCTCGGCGTAGGGCTGCCGGATGTGGTGCCCGTCGCTGCCCATCGGGGACAGGTTGTCCGGCTTGGAGCCCGCGTCCGGGTCGGCGCCCTCGGCGTACGGCTGCCGGATGTGGTGCCCGTCGCTACCGATCGGCGACAGGTTCTCCGGCTTGGGCGCGGCGTTGGTGTCCGGCTTGGACCCGGCGCTGGTGTCCGGCTTCGAGCTGCTGCTGTCCGGCTTGCCCGGGCCGTCGGAGCCTGATCCGTTCTGACCGTTCGAGTCCGAGGAGTCGGAGGAGTTGGAGGAGCTGTTGCCCGAAGTCCCGCTGTTCGAGGAGCCGTTGCCGCTCGTCGAGTTTCCGTTTGAGCTCGTGTTGCCGGAGCCGCCCATGCTGGGGGCGTCGACGCCGGGGCCGTCCGCACCACCACCGGTGAAGTCGGAGGCGTTGGGGATGTCCGAGGAGTTGAACTTGCCCTTGAGGGCGCCCGCACCGCGGTGAATGGCGGGGCCGGCACCGCCGCTGAGCGCGGAGCCGCCGAGCTGACCCGCGTCGACCTCGCCGGTGAGGGCGAACTGCGTGAACGCGTCCGCACCGACGTCGGTGATCGCACCCTCGACCATCTGGGCCGGGAGCCGGTCCATGTTCTTGCCGATGAGCTTGTTGCCGGCCGCGCCGAGGCCCTTGCCCAGCACACCGCCGGCCGCGCCGCCGATGGCGCCACCGGCGGCGCTCATCCCGAGCTCCTTGCCGTCCAACTCCTTGCGGTTGCCCGCAGCGAGCTGGATCGACTGGGCCAGCAGGTTGATGGCGACCTCCTGGAAGGCCTCCTTCAACGCCAGGATGATGATCT
>NZ_JBSGEL010000121.1:0-14547 GCF_053602875.1 Kitasatospora sp. NPDC004289
GGCCTGGCAGGGCCGCACCGTCGACGGCGGCAGCGCACCACCGTCCCCGACCCGCACGCCGCCGCCCGGCCCGACCTGGTCCTGCG
The DNA here is from genome assembly GCF_053602875.1 of Kitasatospora sp. NPDC004289. Taxonomy (NCBI): domain Bacteria; kingdom Bacillati; phylum Actinomycetota; class Actinomycetes; order Kitasatosporales; family Streptomycetaceae; genus Kitasatospora; species Kitasatospora sp. NPDC004289. The sequence continues at coordinate 87 of NZ_JBSGEL010000121.1, forward strand.
GGACTTCGACCCCAACCCGCGGGCCACCGACACACGTTGGTGCGGCGACATCACCTACATCCCGACCGAGGAGGGCTGGCTCCACCTGGCCACCGTCATCGACATCGCCTCCCGCCGCGTGGTCGGCTGGGCCACCGCCGACCACCTGCGGACCGAACTCGCTGCCGATGCCCTGCGCGCCGCCTGCCACCAGCGTCGGCCCGCCGGCCACGTGATCTTCCACTCCGATCGCGGCTGCCAGTACGCCAGTAGCGAATTCGCCGGCCTGGCAGGCGAGTTCGGCATCCGCCTGTCCGTGGGTCGCACCGGGCAGTGCTGGGACAACGCCCTCGCCGAGTCCTTCTTCGCCACCCTCAAACGGGAGTTGACGGACCACCGGACCTGGCCCAGCCGGGCAGCGGCCCACTCCGCGATCTTCGAGTGGATCGAGAGCTGGTACAACATACACAGGCTGCACAGCAGCCTCGGCTACCGCAGCCCCGCCGAGTACGAGACCGTCCTCGCAGCCTGACCACCACACCGCAGGTGTCCGTCAAAGCGGAGCAAGCTCACTCGTCGAGAGCTGCGATCAGCACGGTCGCCTCGTAGCGAAGAGCGAGCTCGTCATATCGCGTGGCGACAGGGCGGTGCCTTTCGAGGCGATTGATCCGCACTCGACCGCATGACGCTCACGGCAGTCAGCCTTGTCGACCTTCGGAAGCCGACCGCCGCGGGGCCGAGCTTTCGCCGGTTGCGCGCATGGTCGGCCTTGTCGGGGATGGTGCAGCGGGTCCCGCGGCGGCGCAGATAGGCACGGTTCTTACGGGGAGGCGTAGGACCGGTCCGCCCCACGCGATCCGGGCGTAGCTGAGGCCGACCTGGTCCATGGTCACCGGGCACAGTGAAGATGCCGCCCGCCGGTTCGTGCTAGGACGAAGGCACGGGCGGTCGCGCGCGGCTCCACCCGCGTGAAACGGCCCGCGATCCGGGCCATCGCCTGGTCGAACATCGCCCGCCAGCAGGCGGCGTCCAAGCCATGAGTGGCGGCCGTGGCGTGATCTTCAGAAGTCGTCACGACCATCGATGATCACGTGAGTTCCGTGGAGGGGGGCCTGGTCCGGGCGAGGGCCCGGCACCCCGACCTGACCCGGAACCCGTGCCGTGCGAGTCTCCCGTGTTCGGGCCTGCCCGCCCGGCGGATCGGCGGAGCGTGCGGTATTCCCGCTGTGCCGGGACCGGGCGTGGGCTCGCCTTGCGCCGGGCGGGCGCTGTCCGTCCTGGAGGCCGGGGTGTCCTGCCGTGGGCCCTGGGGCGGGTCTGGGTGTTCGCCTGCCGGAGTGGTTACGGGGGTTCTACGGTAGGGGTGTTGACGGGTCGTCGGATTGGGGTGGGTTGAGTGGATATTCCTCTGGTGGACGCAGTGGCGGCGGTGCGGGACGAGCTGATCGCGGCGGCGGCGCGGGGCGGGAACCACCCGGAGGTGGTGTTCGCGGTGGGGCCGGTGGAGATGGAGTTCGAGGTCGAGCTGCGGGCGGACGCGAAGGCGAAGGCCGGGTTCAAGCTGTGGGCGGTGGGCGCGGAGACGGAGGCCGGGTTCTCGCGCGGCCGCACGCACAGGGTGTCGTTCACGCTGATGCCGAGGAGCGCGCACGGTGGTGACCTGCTGGTCAGCGGCTCAGCCGAGCGTCCTGACGGTCCCGGTGACGTGTCGGGTCGCATTCAGGACTGACCGGGTTGGCTGTCGCTGGCCGTCCGGCCTAGGAGCGGGGCTGGACGGCCAGCGGCGTGCCGCGGCACGACGCTGGGTGAACTGAAGACTCGGTCGGAGGGGCCAGGGGTGGAGCGGGCGCGGGTGGTGGGTGTGACCGGGCTGGGTGGCCCGGGGTCGGGGTATGCGGTGGGCGGGCGTCTGGTGCTGACGTCCGCTCATGTCGTGGCCCGGGCCGGTGAGCGGGTCCGGGTGTTCCGCCCGGGCGGCGCGGGCACGCTGGGCGGCCGGGTGGTGTGGTGCGGCACGCCGGGTGGGCGGGACGACGCCGCGCTGGTCCTGGTCGACGACGACCCCGCCTGGCAGGCACCGGGAGCGGTGGTGCGCTGGGGGCGGATGGCGACCGACAAGCCTGGCACCGGATGCCGGACGTGGGGGGTGCCGGACGTGGCGCAACGTGCCGGGCAGCCGGTCGAGGCCGCGCAGCTGAAGGGGACGGTCAACCCGGGCACCGGGTTCGCCGGCAATCAGTACGTGATGGACCTGCTCCAGCATCCCCCGCAGTGGTCCGAGGAAGGCACCTCGCCGTGGGGTGGGATGTCGGGGGCGGCCGTGTTCTGCGACCGCATGCTGGCCGGGGTGGTGGCCTCCGACCGCGCGCACTCCGGGCACGGGCAGCTGAACGTCGTCCCCGCCTATGTCCTGCACCACGATCCGGCCTTCCGCGCCGCGCTGGCAGAGCACGGCGCCGGCGCGAGCGGGCTGGAGGCGGTGGAGCTGCAGCACCTGGCCGAGGTCGAGCCCGCCGGGCGCGGAGAGACGCCGGGCTCACCGGCCGCATTGCTGCATGCGAGCCGGCAGACGGTTCCCTTCCACGGCCGCCAGGCCCTGCTCGCCGACCTGCGTGCCTGGTGCGGCCGGGACGGGTTCGGGGCGTGGCTGCTGCACGGGCCGGGCGGGCAGGGCAAGACCCGGCTCGCCCACCACCTGGCCGCACTGCTGGCCGCCGACGGGTGGGCCGTGCTGTGGCCGCGCGCGGACGCCACCGCGGCCGACCTACGAGAGCTGCGCGAGGTGGTCAAGCCGCTGCTGGTGGTCCTCGACTACGCCGAGGCGCGCACCGGGCAGCTGACCGCTTTCGTCGAGGCCGCTGCCCACCACCCAGACACCACGCCGTTCAAGGTCCTGCTGCTGGCCCGCACCGACGGCGACTGGTGGACCCAGGCCAAGAGCGCCACCCGCCTGACCGAGGACTACCTCGACGGTGCCCCCTCGATGCTGCTGGAGCCGCTGGAGCAGGACCCGGGCCCGCGCCCTGAGGCCTACCGCGCCGCCGCCCAATCCCTGGCCGGCGCGCTGCCGGACGTGAAAGGGATGGCCGAACACGACTGGCGCAGCGCTGCCGACACCCTGCCCATCCCGGGACTCGACCACGACGCCTTCGCCAATGCGCTGACCCTGCAGATGACCGCACTCGCCGACCTTCTCGACACCGCCACCCCCGCTGGCCCCGGGACGCCACTGCTGTCGGCCGATCAGGTGCAGGGCGTGGAGGACCGGCTGCTCGGACACGAGCGTCGCTACTGGCAGCACGGCGCCACCGTCCACGGCCTCACCCCAGTACCGAGCCGCGGCGCCCTGGAGACGGCCTTGGCCGCCGCCCACCTAGTGGGTGCGGCCGACCGCGATCAGGCCGGCCGCATGTGGTCGGCAATTCCGGCCCTGGCCGACCAGCCCCGCGACCGGCGCGATACGGTCACCGCCTGGATCGCCGCCCTCTACCCGACCACCGTGCCCGGCCGGCCGTGGGGCGCACTGCAACCCGACCGGCTCGCCGAACGCCACATCGGACGCATCCTTGCCGCCGACCCCAACCTCGCCGAACGCCTCGTCGACGACGCCGACGACGCGCAGGTGGCCCAGCTCCTGACCGTCTACAGCCGCGCCGCTGCCCACCCCGTCTTCGACGGCCGCCTCGACACCCACCTCACCACCCTGTGCGTACGGCACCGGCACCGGCTCGCCCTCCACGTCATCGCCACCGCCGTCCAGGTCGACCACCCCCAACCCCTCATTACCGCCCTCGACACCCTCACCACCGACCCCACCACTGCCCTCGGCGACCTCACCACCCTCCACGACCAGCTCCCGCACTCCAGCCGGCGCCTGGCCCGCACCGCCGCCCACCTCGCCGAGGCCGTCACCAACCGCTATCTCGCCCTGGCCGCAGCGGACCCGGACGCCTACCTGCCCAGCCTCGCTCGGGCTCTGAACAATCTGTCCGTCCGGTTGGGGGAGGTGGGGCGGCGGGCGGAGGGGCTGGCCGCGAGTGAGGAAGCCGCACGTCACTACCGCACCCTGACGGCGGCGGACCCGGACGCCTACCTTCCCAGCCTCGCCGCAGCTCTGAACAACCTGTCTAGCCGGTTGGGGGAGGTGGGGCGGCGGGCGGAGGGGCTGGCCGCGTGCGAGGAAGCCGCACGCCACTACCGCACCCTGACGGCGGCGGACCCGGACGCCTACCTGCCCAACCTTGCCAAGTCCCTGAACAACCTGTCCGTCCGGTTGGGGGAGGTGGGGCGGCGGGCGGAGGGGCTGGCTGCGAGTGAGGAAGCCGCACGTCACTACCGCACCCTGACGGCGGCGGACCTGGACGCCTACCTGCCCTACCTCGCCGGCACCCTGAGTAACCTGTCCAACCGGTTGGGGGAGGTGGGGCGGCGGGCGGAGGCACTGGCCGCGAGTGAGGAAGCCGCACGTCACTACCGCACCCTGACGGCGGCGGACCCGGACGCCTACCTTCCCGATCTCGCCAAGGCCCTGAACAACCTGTCCATCCGGTTGGGGGAGGTGGGGCGGCGGGCGGAGGCACTGGCCGCGAGTGAGGAAGCCGCACGTCACTACCGCACCCTGGCCGAGGCGACACCGGACGTCTACCTGCCCGATCTCGCCATGGCACTGAACAACCTGTCTATCGATCTGGGGGAGGTGGGGCGGCGGGCGGAGGGGCTGGCCGCGTGCGAGGAAGCCGCACGCCATTACCGTGCCCTGGCCGAGGCGACACCGGACGTCTACCTGCCTGACCTCGCTGGCACCCTGAACAACCTGGCTAGCCGGTTGGGGGAGGTGGGGCGGCGGGCGGAGGGGCTGGCCGCGTGCGAGGAAGCCGCACGCCACTACCGCACCCTGGCCGAGGCGACACCGGACGCCTACCTGCCCAGCCTCGCCACAGCTCTGAACAACCTGTCCAACCGGTTGGGGGAGGTGGGGCGTCGGGCGGAGGCACTGGCCGCGTGCGAGGAAGCCGCACGCCATTACCGCACCCTGACCGAGGCGACACCGGACGCCTACCTGCCCGACCTCGCCGGCACCCTGAACAACCTGTCAGTCGATCTGGGGGAGGTGGGGCGGCGGGCGGAGGCACTGGCCGCGTGCGAGGAAGCCGCACGTCACTACCGCACCCTGACGGCGGCGACACCGGACGTCTACCTGCCCGATCTCGCCATGGCCCTGAACAACCTGTCCGTCCGGTTGGGGGAGGTGGGGCGGCGGGCGGAGGCCCTGGCCGCGTGCGAGGAAGCCGCACGTCACTACCGCACCCTGACGGCGGCGACACCGGACGCCTACCTGCCCGACCTCGCCGGCACCCTGAACAACCTGTCCAACCGGTTGGGGGAGGTGGGGAGGCGGGCGGAGGGGCTGGCTGCGTGCGAGGAAGCCGCACGTCACTACCGCACCCTGGCCGAGGCGACACCGGACGTCTACATTCCCAGCCTCGCCATGGCCCTGAACAACCTGTCCGTCCGGTTGGGGGAGGTGGGGCGGCGGGCGGAGGCACTGGCCGCGTGCGAGGAAGCCACACGCCACTACCGCACCCTGGTCGAGGCGGAGCCGGACGTCTACATTCCCAGCCTCGCCATGGCCCTGAACAACCTGTCCGTCCGGTTGGGGGAGGTGGGGAGGCGGGCGGAGGGGCTGGCCGCGTGCGAGGAAGCCACACGCCACTACCGGACCCTGACGGCGGCGAACCCAGAGCGGTTCGACGCGGCTCTGCGAAGGTCGCTGGAGATCGCTGCTTGGCTCACGTCTCTTCCGGAGTAGCAAGCATCGTTCGGCCGAACCGGAGCCACCAGCAGGGTGCTGGGGCGGTGTACACGCCTTCGCCGGGTGCCGCTTGTTTACCCGCCGATTGATGAGGCCAGCTTCAGGCCAGTTGCTTCGTGTCCGCGCGCCCGATAGGTCGCGAAGTCGTACCGGAATACTAGGACGGTGTTGCTTCCGGTTGCGCAGGGTCGTGCTGTGAGCTTCGGACCTACCGTCGGCGCGGGCCCGGCGGCGAGCGGGCGGTATCCGGTCAGGAGACCCGCAAGGCTCATGGACGGACCAGGCGCGCCAAGCCCGTCCAGCAGCTCAGGTCGGTCTCCACAGGACGATCTGGGATGCTACGGCGATGTGGCGGGAGCTGGTTCTGAATGTGATGGCGGATGCCGAGGTTGGTGGTCCGGCCGGGGAAGAGTCGTTGGCGGCGGTTGAACGCGTACTTGGGCAGCCGCTGCCCTCCGAGCTTGCTGCGCTGTTGGGTGAATGCGATGGCGTTCGAGGACGCAACGGTCTCGACGTCATCTGGAGCGCGGAGCGGATCGCGAAGGACAATGCCGACTTTCGAACGGCCAGGGATTTCGCCGAGCTGTACATGCCGTTCGAGCCGTTGATGTTCTTCGGCAGCAATGCAGGAGGTGACCAGTTCGCCTTCGTCCGGACCCCGCAACGCAACGAGGTCTTTGTCTGGGAGCACGAGACGGATAGCAGGTACCTGGTTTCGTACGGGTTGGATCAGTATCTGGAGCAGGCTCTCCAGGCACGCGGGGACTGGTACCGGTAGTCCTGCAACCTTGTAGCCGGGCATTGTTCAGCTCACCCGCGCGCCTGCACGTTGCGCGCAAGCCTGCGCACACACTCCTGAGTGATCGGCCGGCCGACGTTCTTCACCGTGAGGTCCGGCTACTTCTTCGCAGTGCGGCCGCCCATCCCGGGACTCGCGATCGCTACGGCTGAGGGGCCGTCACCCCGGGGAGACGGGCGGCAGGAGGTCGCTCGGGCTGACGGTGTAGGTCAGTGGGGGGTAGGTGAAGTCCGGCTCGGTGTTCTCCTGGCGGCGCATCCGGAAGAAGTCGCGTTGTTGGTCCTCGTCCGCCAGGGTCAGCCGGTCGCCCTGGGGGAGATGCGGCTGGCCGTCGTGGAAGCGGACGAGGGTGTTCGAGGTGCGGAAGGTGACGCCGAGCCAGCGGTTCTCGGTGCGTCGGGAGGGCGAGTCCAGGACGATGCGGTGCTTGAGGCGTCGGTTCGCCTCGACCGAGAACAGGACGAACCCGTTGTGTGCGAGGGGGACTTCGAGGGTGTCGCCGGACTCCTTGGACTCGACGAGAAGGCGCCGCGGCGGATCCGCCTCGGGGTGTTCGTAGCAGGAGAAGACGGCGATGTGCGAGCCGTCGGCGAGGTCGAGGGCCTGGTCCGAGTGGGCGCCCATCTTGGCGTAGGCGTTGGTGTAGCACTCGACGAGGGCGTTGTTGAAGCCGAGCGGCAGCGCGGCGCGCTCCTGGATCAGCTGCGCCAAGTGCCGGTGCACGGGGCCGAACTGCTGGGCGGGGTGGGCGTAGCGGCTGGTCGTGCGGACCAGCGGGACGCCGCCGGTGGTCTCGTCGACCAGGGCGAGCGTGGTGCCGCGGCGGCCCTTGCCGAGTTCCTCGAAGCGGGCGGAGAGGGAGAGTTCGGGGAAGGGGTTCTCCTCGAGCGTGAGCTCGTGGGTGAGGACGGCGCCGGCGATGTCAGGGGCGGGGAGCAAGGTAGTCCCCCGAGTTCATGCTGAAGAGGAACTTGTCGCCGTAGTCGACCGGGGACGTGCTGCGGTTCTCCTCCGCGTACAGCCGGCGCAGCTCGGCCATGCCCTCCTCCGTGGCGGGCTCCAACTCCACCGGCCCGCCCTCCCGTTGGAGGAAGGTCCTGCCGTCCCGGTGCACGGCTTCGGTGTCCGAGCAGCGGACCACGTACCCGAGGCGGGTCGGCAGCAGCTCGGCGTCCAGGGTCGAGGGCCGGATCTCGTGGGTGTACAGGCGGTTGGTGGAGAGCGGCATGAAGAAGACGGAGCCGGGGTACAGCGTCACGCCGAACCGGGCGGGGAGGGCGGCTCCGTCGGGACCCGTGGCCGGCTCCTTGAGGCGGAAGTCGAGCCGGGTGAGCCCGCTGGTGCGCTTCACGCCGAGGTCGAAGGGGTCGTCGGCCAGGGGGTGGAGCCGGTCGAGGCCCTGGTAGAAGGTGCAGAAGGCCATCACGCCGTCGGCGGGCATGTCCTTGGTCTTGTCGGCGTGGGAGGAGATCCTGGCCTTGGACTGCTTGCGCTCCGCCGTGGCGAGGGTGTTGTGGTAGACCTGCGCGAGGACGTGGTTGAGCGGTGCGTGGCCCCGGAAGACGGTGGCGGCCTCGCGGTTCAGGGCCTCGACGATCTCGGTGTCGGTCGGCCGGAAGGTCTCGGTCGGCCCCGAGAGGTTGGTCGAGCAGCGGAGCAGGCGGAAGTGCAGGGCGTCGCCGTCCCGGGTGACGGGCGTCAGGTAGATCCCGCTGCGGTGGGCCGTCCCGGGCTTGGTGGACTCCGTCAGGGACTGGAACTCGTGCTCGGCGCGGATCCTGCCGAAGTGGTCGGCCTCCGGCTCGAAGAAGCGGCGGTAGTACACGCCGGCGCCGTGCACGCGCACCGGGACCCGCCCGAGGCCGACCACCGGCCAGGGCCCCGGGTGGCCGGTCGACAGCTCCCGGACGACGAAGACCCGTGCGGCGGAGCGGAGTTGGCGCGCGTCGTAGGTGGAGACGTCGCCGCAGAGGTAGACGGTCCTCCCCGCGAGGTCGGCGGCGCCGGAGACGAGCTCCCCGGGCGTGATGACGGACCCGAAGAAGTCCCCGAGCGCCTCACGGTCCGTCACGGTCGAAGGTGCGACCAGGATGTGGTCCGCATCCTCGAGCCGGGCCTCTGCTGTCTGCATCGAATGTACCTGTCGTCGTCCGTCGAGCCTCGATGCTCTCACGGGCTCCGACGGTGGGCAACGAAGATCGGGCACCCACCCCAACCAGCCTTTGCCGCAGGTCGGTTGGGGTGGGGCCCTCGGCCAAAGCTACTTCAGGTGCCGGGTGAAGAACCGGGCGGCGGCCTCTCCGGCGAAGGCCGGGACGCCGGTGTGCCCGCCCATGTTGGCGTTGAGCGTCTTCTCCCGGGAGCCGAAGGCGTCGAAGAGCGCGAGGGAGGCCTGCCGGTCGTTCCCCTCGTCGTCCCATTGGAGCAGGACGTGCAGCGGAATGCCGACCCGGCGGGCCTCCTCGACGGTGGCGGCGGGCACGAAGCTCCCGGCGAACAGGACGGCGGCCTCGATGCGCGGATCGACCGCCGCCAGCCGGGTGCCGACGGCGATCACCCCGCCCGAGTAGCCGACGGGACCCCGGAGTCCGGGCAGGTCGAGGAGGGCGTCCAGAGCGGCCTGCCACTCCGGGACGGCCCGGTCCACCAGCGGGAGGATCAGGGCGTCGACGATCGCCGGGCTGACCGGTTCGCCGGCCTCCATCGTGCGGCGCAACTCGGCCCGGGCCCGGTCGAGTTCGGGCAGTCGGGGCCGGTCTCCGCTACCGGGGAGTTCGATGGTGGCGGTGGCGAAGCCGTCAGCTGCGGCCTGTCGCGCCCGCGCGAGCAGCGCGGGGTACATCCGGGCCAGGCCCAGGGGAGGGTGGCCGAGCAGGATCAGCGGAGCAGGTGCGGCGGCCGGTTCGGGCGTCCAGAGGAAACCCGGCACGTCGCCGAGGGTGAACCCGCGCTCGAGGAGATCGCCGTCGAGACGCTGTTCGGAGGTGAAGCGCATGGTGGTCATGCCTTTCGGGAGGGCTCGGAGAACGGCGCTCCCGGGCGACCTACCGCCCGACCGTGACCTCGGAGAGGAGCACCCACGTCGATACTGCGTTCACGGGTACCACCTCCTCGTTCTGCCACACGGTCGCTGAGAACGTAGCAGCGCCCGCGGCTCCGGCACAAACGGTTTGGTGACGCAGATGGGAGCATGGCGGAGTGGATGATCTCCGGTGGGACGACGTGAGCGACCTCTTCGACCCCGACCTGATGGGGGCCTTGCCGGACGTCTGCGTGGCGGGCAGCTCGGTCGAGGACTGGCAGGCCGTGTTCGACCTCGTGGTCGCGGCCGGGTGGGAGTGGGGCTACGAGGTGGGTGGGGTGACGGCGCCGCTGCCGAGGGCGGCGGAGGTGCTCGCCCGCTCACTCGAGGAGGACACGGTACGGCTGTGGGTCCGGCCCGTCGACGGGGTGCTGGTGAACTTCTGGCCGATGGTGGCCGAGGAGATCGACTTCGACGTGGACCTCCGGGAGTTGCAGGGCCAGCAGGGGGTGGACACGCTGTGCCGCTTCCTGGCCACGGTCGGGCGTCGGCTCGGCAAGGCGGTGGTCATGACGGACGAGGGCGACCGTCGGAACGCCCTGCTCGGGTACGACCCGGTGGTGGACGCCGTCGTGGTGTTGGCCGAGCCCCGGTAAGTCGGTGTCGGGGGGAGACGCGGCCCGGGCATACTCGGCCGGTATGACGGGTGATCATGGTGTGGACGGGCCGGCGCTGCGGCGGGTGCTGGAGCGGGCGGGCGGCCCGGGGGTGCTGGCGCTGCTGGCGGAGGAGTTGAGCGGGGCGGACCTCACCACGCTGATGCTGGAGGTCTACCGGCGGCGGGCCGAGCGGACCGGGCCGGCCGAGGTGATGCGGCGCTACCGGGACGACCGGTTCGTGGCGCCGGCCCCGGTCGGGTACCGGGAGCTGCGGCGGGCGGAGGACCGGCTGGTGGCGGCCCTGCCGGAGGGCTTCGAGGTGGTGACGCTCGCGCCGTTCGTCCCGCTGGCCGCGCACAGCGCCGTCGGGCCCGTCGACCCCCGGAAGGTGGTGGCCACCGTACGCGGCACTGAGGTGGCGGCGGACCCGACCAACGGGCTGGCGCTGGAGGCGGCCCGGCGGCGGACGGGGACACGGTCCGCGGAGCCGGTACGGCTGGCGGGCAGTCAGCGGGTGGTGCGGGCTCAGCGGTTCGAGGGGGCGGGGATGCTCGCCCACTTCCAGCTCTTCGCCCTGGTGACGGCGGGCCGGGACGCGGGGGGCCAGGGTTTCGAGCGGCGGCACCTGCTCGAACACCTCCGCTTCGCCGCCAAGGCCCTGGCGGGCCGACCGGTCGAGGTCAGGCTCACCGCCCTGGACGGGGCCGGCGCCGTGCTCGTGGAGCACGTCCGGGCGGAGCTGGCCGGCACCCCGGGCCTGGACGTGGTCGAGGACTCCGACCGGGCCACGGGGCGCGGCTACTACTCCGGCCTCTGCTACAAGGTCCACCTCGTCACGGCGGAGGGGCCGGTGGAGGTCGCGGACGGTGGTTTCACCGACTGGACCCGGCGCCTCACCGGCAACCGCAAGGAGCGCCTGCTGATCGGCGGCTTCGGCGTCGACCGTCTCGTGGCCCTCGACCGACCGGCTTGACGGGCTGTCAGGCCGAGGTGGCGGAGGGGTTGTCGCGGCGTTGGAACCAGCGGGCCACCGGGTGCAGGGTCGCGCCGTGCAGCAGGATGCTGAGCAGCACGGTGGTGCACATGACGTCGATGACGAAGAAGCCCCGTTCGTCGTCCAGGTGGGTGGCGGCCAGGACGGCGAAGACGATCGAGGTGACGCCGCGCGAGCCGAGCCAGCCGATCGCGGCGCGCTCCGGCCAGGAGAACCGCAGCCGCCCGAGGGAGAGCAGCACCGGCACCATCCTGGCCACCGTGAGGACCAGCAGCGCGTAGCCGAGCACCGTCCAGGACACCCCGTCGGCGAACTCCTGGGCGGCCAGGGCGCCGAGCGTGAACCAGACCGCGAAGGCCATCAACTGGCTGGTGTCGCGCACCAGGTGGACGGTGGCCGGGCCGAGCGTGTGGGCGGCGGGGGCGAAGCAGACCCCGGCCACGAAGGCGGCCACGAAGCCGTTGCCGTCGATCAGGACGGCGGAGCTGTAGGCGAGGAAGGGCAGCGCGAGGGTGGCGAACGGCAGCGACTCCGGTCCGGTCCAGCCCTTGGCGACCGCCACCGGGGCCAGCCGGCTCGCCGTCAGGCCCCAGAAGCAGCCCACCAGGAGGGCCAGGCCGGCGCCCTTGACGGTGCTCCAGAGCAGCGAGCCGACCGAGGCGTCGGCGGCGGAGGTGAGGTTGGCCAGGCAGAACAGGAAGACGGGGGAGATCAGGCCGTCGTTGAGACCGGCCTCCAGGTTGAGCGCGGCGCGCACGCGCAGCGGGATGCGGGCCTCGGCGAGGAGCGCCGAGATCGGGGCCAGGTCGATCGGCATCACCACCAGGGCGATCACCGCCAGCAGCCACCAGCTCTGGCCGGGGAAGAAGACGTAGCCGAGCAGGGTGGCCAGGCCGATCGAGGCCGGGAGCGCGAGGGTCAGCAGGCGCCACTCGCCGGAGGTGCGGGAGCGGTCGTAGTCCTTGGACTCGGTGGCGTCCGTGAACAGCAGGACGGCGAGCACGACTTCGGTGGCGAGCTGGAACCCGTGCGCGTCCAGGTCGATCGCGACGGTGGGGTCCTCGCCGGTGGTGAGCACGATCCCGGCGAGCGCGAAGGCCAGCGGGCCGGTGACGCTCCAGCGCGCCAGGCGGTCGGCCATCAGGGCCCAGGCGAACAGCAGGAACAGCACGATCAGTATGGCGGTCATCGACTCTCGCAGGTCTGGTGGTGCGGTGGGCGGTTCCGGTGGGGCGAGTTGATCACCCGTCCGCGCGTCAGCCTCTCAGAGCCGTGCCCGCGCGCGGAGGAGGCACACGGGCACTCCCGGCTGCCCGGACGTGGCGGTGCCCCGGCACCCCGTGAGGACGGGGTGCCGGGGCGGAGTACGGTCCGACGGTGCGTCAGGCGGCGGGCGGCGCGCCGACGGGGCGCCGGGGTATCAGGCGGTGGGCCCGGTCAGGCTTCCGGGTCCCAGTCCTTGAGCTGGTGGAAGAGCTCCTGCTCGCCGTCGCCCTTGACCGACTCGATCTCGACGCGGCCGTAGAAGCTCAGGACCAGGTCGGAGGCGGTGCCGCGGAGCGAGCCGGTGGGCGCGGCGTGCTCCTCGCCCGGGGCGAGGGCGACGGCGGACGCTCCGGCGGCGCCGAGGGTCAGGCGCCAGGCGCGGCCCTCGGTGGCCACGAAGTCACCGGTGACGGGCCGGTGCGGCCAGGGGGTGGAGGTCGTCACGCAGGTCGCCAGGAACTCCTCGACGCCGTCCAGCGCGATCCGCTCCGGCAGGGCCTGCGGGGCGCCGATGGTGAGCTGCGCGTCGTAGGTGTGGACGGCGCTCTCCTGCACCCGGTGGCGGGCGACGCCGCCGGCGGTCCGGGGGTTGGCGGAGCCCTCCCACCAGGTCCAGCAGGGGGCGTCCTCGCCGTGCTCGCGCAGGGTCGAGACCAGCTGCTCGGTGCCGGCGGCCAGCCAGGCCAGCAGGGCGTCGAGCTCGCGCGGGGCGGGCTCCGCCTTGGCGGCCAGGCCCTCGGGCGACGGGCCCTCGGCGGGGCCGGCCGCGACGTTGTGGGACCAGAGGCGCTCGCCCCCGCCGAGGTGGTGGGCCAGGTCGTACAGCGACCAGTCCGGGCAGGTGGGGACCGTGGCGTCCAGGTCGGGGGCGGCGGCGACGGCCGCGCGGAACGCGGCCGCGCGCTCCTCGATGAGCTCGAGCAGCACGGGGAAGGCGAGGTTCTGTGTCACGGGTGACTGTCTATCACCGATGATCTTGTGAGTGCGTGTGGTTTTTCCCGGGACCGGTTCCTAGGACGCTGGTCGTAGGGCCGCGGCCCGAAGCGGGCGGGCCGTCCCGGGCGGTGGGATGGGGGCATGAACAACGACGCACCCCTGCCCGAGTCGGTGATCGAACGCCTCGCGGTCGAGCGCAACGCCTGGCTCTGCACCGTCCGCGCGAACGGTACGCCGCACGTGACCCCGATCTGGTTCGTCTACCGGGAGGGAGTGTGGTGGATCGGCTCGGACGCCCTCTCCGTCAAGGTCCGCAACGCGCTGCGCTTCCCCTCCGTCTCCCTCGCCCTGGAAGGCGGCAACCGGCCGGTGGTAGCGGAGGGCGAGGTCACGGTCCGTCAGGAGGACGAGTTCCCGCCCGAGATCGTGGCGGCCTTCGCGGCCAAGTACGACTGGGACGTCGCCGCCCCGTACCGCCCCGACAGCGCCCGGGTGCTCCTCGAAGTCCCGGTCCGCCGCTGGCTGCTGGCGGGCACGGCACAGTGAGTCAGCGGCCGGGGAAGGGCAGGAGCTCCCGCTCCCACTCCCCGGCCGCCGTCATCAGCCCGTCCTCGGTGAGGTCGAAGCACACGTCGTAGGGCACCTGGTGGCCGTCGACGTCGCGGCTCCAGGGCGGGGCGGCCTCCAGGTGCACGGTGAGGCGGACGGTCACGGCCCCGGCGGTGCGGGCGGCCACGCTGAAGGAGAGCACCGGTTCGAGGAACTCCAGCCGAGGGGACCACTCGTCGTCGCGGTTGCGGTGGGCGACGGGGATCCGCCCGTCGGCGGCCGCGCGCAGCCAGCCGGTCAGCTCCTCGGCCTCGTCCGTCAGGAGCGCGGGGTCCTCGAAGGACCAGCCGCCGGCCGGGTCGGTGACCCTCCTGGAGCGGCGGAACGACACGAGTGAAATTACATGTGCGTCACTCTGGCCCAGTCAAGCCGAGCTCTGGTATTG
>NZ_JBSGEL010000122.1:0-14013 GCF_053602875.1 Kitasatospora sp. NPDC004289
CTTCCTCTTCTTCGGCCTCTTCGTGGTGATGCTCTACGTCGCCACCGAGCGGACCAGCTGGATCGTCTTCGGCCTGCTGATGTCGGCCCCGGCCGTCGCCGGCGCGGGCCGGTGGCCGACCGGCTTCGCGCTGCCCAACGGCTTCCGGCCCGAGGGCATCGCCATCGACGCACGGGGCCGTGCCTATTTCGGCTCGCTCGCCGACGGCCGGGTGCTGCGCTACGAACTCGCCACCGGCAAGGGTGAGTTGCTCTACCCGGGCCCGGCCGCCGGGACGCCCTCGCTCGGCATGAAGGCCGACGACCGCGGCCGCCTGTTCACCGCCGGCGCCTGGGGCGGCGACGCCCGGGTGCTCGACACCCGGACCGGCACGGTGCTGGCCTCCTACCAGCTCGGCACCGACCCGGCGAACACCTTCGTCAACGACGTGGTGCTCACCCGGGACACCGTCTGGATCACCGAGTCGCTCCAGCCGGTCCTCTACGGCCTGCCGCTCGGCCCGGGCGGACGGCTGCCCCACCAGGACCGGGTGATCCGCCGCCGGCTCACCGGCGATGTCGACCACGTCCCGGACGAGATCAACTCCAACGGCATCGAGACCACCCCGGACGGCTGCGCGCTGCTGGTGGTCAACATGACCACCGGCGTCCTCCAGCGGATCGACCCGGCCACCGGCGCCACCACCAAGGTGGACCTCGGCGGCGCGTCCCTGCCCTACGGCGACGGGCTGCTGCGGAGCGGCCGCGACCTCTACGTGGTGCGCAACCAGGCCAACGAGGTCACCGTCGTCCGCCTCGACGCCTCCGGCCGCCGGGGCACCGTCACCCGCCGGATCACCGACCCGCGCCTGCGGGTCCCCGCCACGGTGGCGGCCTTCGGCGGCCGGCTCTACCTGCCGAACGCCCGCTTCGACACCGAGCCCACCCCGGACACCGACTACGACGTGGTCGCCGTCCCGATGCACTGACACGCACGGCCGAAGTGCCGCCGGGATCCGGTCCGTTGACGGACCCCGGCGGCACAATGGCGCGCATGGAGAACCGGATCGAGATCCGCATCGAGGCGCACGACCTGCCCGGCCGCGACTGCCCGCCCGGGCCGGGCTTCCCCGGCTACCGGGAGGTCGTGGTGGGCCTGCAGCGCAAGGGCCGGGCCGACGAGTTGCTCGACCCGGTGCCGGGGGACGCCGCCTCCGCCCGGTGGACGGCGGAGTGCACCGTGAAGGGCGCGGGCGACCTCACCGGCCCGTACGTGCAGGGCCGCCCCGGTGCCCGCTTCCTCTACCTGACCTGGACGGGCGTGACCCCCGACGGCGGCCGGGAGCTGTTCCGCCGGGCCAAGCTGATGCTGGACGGCGTGCCGCCCGAGGTGCTCGGGGCCGCCCTGGCCACCGGTCGGCTGACCGGCCGCCTCGGCCTTACCGACGGCCGCGGCCACCCGCTCTGCGCGGCGGTCCGCCCGCCCGTCGTCGACTGGACGGGCGAGCGGACCGACTGAGCTGCCGCGCCGCTCAGTTGGTGAGGATGCCCGGGTCCGAGGTGCCCGGGGCACCGGTCTCCACCACGCCCGCGAAGCGGCGGACGAAGTCGGCCGTGGTGCCGGCCGTGACCGTGACGTCGTACCAGCGGTTCCCGGCGGTCAGGTCCAGCGAGAGGGTGACCGTGGCACCGGTGGCCACCGTGACCGTGCGGGTGGTGTTGCCGTAGGCGTTCACCACCGTCAGGACGGCGGAGGCGCCGGCGTTGGTGCAGGTCAGGTCGAGCTGGCCGGTGGCCGCGTTGTGACGGGCCGTCACCTCGGGGCCGGCCGTCTTGCCCGGGTTGCGGAAGCGGCGCAGGAAGCCGTTCGGCCCGTGCACGGTGAGGTCGGTGACGCCCTTGGAGTAGGTGGTGTTCCAGGTGTCGGCGATCGACTTGCCGGCCTCGGCGGTGTAGGTCCACGGGGCGTCGGTCCGGTTGGCCGAGGTCACGTAGAACTGCGCGCCGGCCGACGGCCCGCCGCTGAAGGTCAGCCTGAACTTGCCGCCGGCCACGTCGGCCGAACCGTCCACGTACGGGGCGTACTTGAGCGGGCGGGTGGGCTTGGAGCCGGGCTCCTGACGCGGCATGGTGCCGACCGTCGGCGCGACCGCGAGGAAGTCGCTGTGCCGGTTCTTGTCCGGCGGGTAGTAGCCGGCCGTGGACGGCAGGGCGGCCGCGGTGCCGGTGCGGGCGAAGTCGAACGCCGAGGTGAGGTCACCGCAGATCGCGCGGCGCCAGGGCGAGATGTTCGGCTCGGTCACCCCGAAGCGCTTCTCGATGAAGCGGATCACCGAGGTGTGGTCGAAGGTCTCCGAGCAGCTGTAGCCGCCGGTGCTCCAGGGCGAGACCACGATCATCGGCACCCGGGGGCCGAGGCCGTAGGGGCCGGCCACGTAGCCGGTCTTGCCCGGGAAGTAGTCCAGCGTGGTGGACACGGTGGACAGGCCCTGCGAGGCGCCGGACGGCGCGTACGGCGGCACCACGTGGTCGAAGAAGCCGTCGTTCTCGTCGTAGGTGATGAAGAGCGCGGTGCGGGCCCACACGTCCGGGTTGGAGGTGAGCGCGTCCAGCACCTGGGAGACGTACCAGGCACCGTAGTTGGCGGGCCAGTTGGCGTGCTCCGAGAAGGCCTCGGGGGCGGCGATCCAGGACACCTTGGGCAGGGTGCCGGCCTGGACGTCGGCGCGCAGCCTGTCGAAGTAGCCCTCGCCGGCCTTGGCGTTGGTGCCGGTGCGGGCCTTCTCGTAGAGCGGGCTGCCGGGCTGGGCGTTGCGGTAGCTGTTGAAGTACAGCAGCGAGTTGTCGCCGTAGTTGCCGCGGAAGGCGTCGCTGATCCAGCCCCAGGAGCCGGCCGCGTTCAGGCCGTCGCCGATGTCCTGGTAGACCCTCCAGGAGACCCCGGCCGCCTCCAGGCGCTCGGGGTAGGTGGTCCAGCCGTAGCCCGCCTCGGCGTTGTTGATGACCGGGCCGCCGCCGGTGCCGTCGTTGCCGGTGTAACCGCTCCAGAGGTAGTAGCGGTTGGGGTCGGTGGAGCCGATCAGCGAGCAGTGGTAGGCGTCGCAGATGGTGAAGGCGTCGGCCAGCGCGTAGTGGAACGGGATGTCCTGCCGGGTCAGGTAGGCCATCGTGGCGGCGGTCTTGGCCGGGATCCAGTTGTCGTACTTGCCCTTGTTGAAGGCCGACTGGCCACCGGCCCAGTCGTGGTTGAGGCCCTGGAGGTACTCCATGCCGAGCTTGGCGGAGTTGGGCCGGAACGGCAGGGTGACCTTGCCGCCGCTGGACTGGTTCCAGACCGACTTCCCGCTGGGCAGGGTGACCGGGCGCGGGTCACCGAAGCCGCGGACGCCCTTCATGGCGCCGAAGTAGTGGTCGAAGGAACGGTTCTCCTGCATCAGGACGACGATGTGCTCGACGTCCTGGATGGAGCCGGTGCTGCCCTGCGCGGGGATCGCGGCGGCCCGGGCGATGGAGTCCGAGAGCATGGTCAACGCGGCGGTGCCACCGGCGAGTTGGAGGAACCGGCGGCGATCGATGTTGGTCATGGGTGGCTGTGACCTCGGGAGGGTGAGGGGGCGGAGGACTGGCGGCCACCAGGAAAACGTTCCTCGGGTACCGCCCGGCGGACCTCTGATGGCTGCCCGCGGTACACCTGGCAAACGCATGCCAACGCACCGAGTTGTCCTGCCCGACAGAGCCGGTTGTCTGGCCATTTTCCCCATCTGTCCGCAAGCTTGTCCGCCCCCTTCCGCTCCCCTGCACCTCTCCTGTACCAGCGCTTGCCCGCCGATCGAGAGGGTGGAGCCACTCGCAACCGAGCAGAGCAGGAGCAACGATGAAGCGTCAGCGCACGACCGGTGGACGCCCCGCCCGCGTCAAGATCGCCATCGCCGCCGCCGTCGCGGTCGCCGCGGCCGGCACCGTCACCGCCGGGGTCGCCCAGGCCGGTGACGACAAGCGCGGCAGGGTCACCGAGCGCGAGATAGCCGCCCTCTTCGACCAGTGGAACGCCGCCCTGCAGACCGGGGACCCGGCCAAGGTGGCCGACCGCTACGCCAAGGACGCGGTGCTGCTGCCCACCGCCTCCCCGCAGATCCGCACCAACCGCGCCGAGATCACCGACTACTTCGAGCACTTCCTGCAGAAGAAGCCGCGCGGCGAGAAGATCCGCTCGGTGATCAACGTCCTGGACAAGGACTCGGCGCTCGACGCCGGCGTCTACCGCTTCCACCTCACCGACCCGAAGACCGGCGTGACCAAGCCCGTCGAGGCGCGTTACTCCTACGAGTACGAGAAGCGCGGCGGCAAGTGGCTCATCGTCAACCACCACTCCTCGGTCCTCCCGGCCGAGGGCTGACGGCCGCCTGACGCACGGGGATTCCACCGGAGTGTCGCGGAGTGCTGAACCGTTTCGGCTCCGCTCCCACTCCCTAGGCTCCTGTCCGCCGGGGTGCTTCCTCCCCCGGCGCCGAGCACTCGTCCCCCGAGGAGTCCCCGTGCGTCTTCGTCGTGCCCTCCGCTCAACCACCGCCCTGCTCATGGCCTTCGGAGGCATCGGCCTGATGACCGCCACACCGGCCGTCGCCGATCCCTACGGCCTCTACGGGACGGCGGCACCGCGCGGTCAGCAGGCGCCGTTGTCCGCCCACACCCCCCACTGGCCGCTGAGCGTCGGGTCCTCGTTCAGGGTCCACCACTTGTTGGTCCAGTAGTGGCCCTTCCAGGAGACCTTGGTGCCGGCGGTGGCGTAGGTGGTGGTCGCGCTCCAGCTCGGCGCGGCCGTGCAACTGCCGCCGGACGGGCTCGGACTGGGGCTGCCGCTGCTGCTCGGCGACGGGCTCGGCGTGCTGGTGGGCGGGGTCGCCCCGGCGAACTTCACGGTGAACTTGGTGAAGTCCCAGTCGTTCTGCACCACGCTCGAACAGGCGCCGGACAGGCCCGGGTCCACCGTGCCCGGGCACTGGCGGTCGCGGTTGACGGACCAGTAGGTGTAGCGGGCCAGCCGGTGCGCGGTCGCGAAGTCCAGCACCGTCTGGAAGTCGGCCTGCCGGAAGTACTCGGCGGCGTCGGTGCGGCCGTTCATCAGCGACACGCCCTCGTGCGCGTACGCCGTCGCCTCGCTCCAGCCGAAGGTGGACTGCAGGATGCCGTTGAACTTCACCAGCGCGTCGGTCTGCGCCGCCGCGCCGTTGAAGCCGCCGTCGAACGGCATGATCGAGTAGTTGTCGGGCGTGAAGCCCTGCGACTTCGCCTCCAGCAGCATCTGGGTGCCGAACCAGCCCGTGCCGGCGTTGGTCCCGGCCGTGGTGATGGAGATGTAGATGCCCGGGTTGTTCTGCTGCAGGATCCGGGCCGCACCGATCTCGTTGTGGATGGCGGCGGTGTTCTCGTACTCCGGCTCCTCCAGGTCGAAGTCGATGGCCTTGAGGCCGTACTTGGTCACCACCTTCTGGTAGGCGGCGGCGGTCGCCTCCGGGGTGCCGCAGGTCTGGCCGAGCTTGGTGCCGCCGTAGCCGCCGACCGAGACCGAGACGTCACCGCCCTTGTTGCGGATGGTCTGGATCACGGCGGGCATGGTGGTGTCCGTGTCGATCGAGGACGTGCCGCCCCAGGCGGGGCTGCAACTGCTGCCCTGGGCCAGGATGAAGGCCAGCTGGAACGCCTTCTGGCCGGTCGCGTCCATCACCGCGGCGGCGTTCGGCGGGCTGTTGTCCTCGGGCATCAGGTACGGCGCGGAGGCGTACCAGTTGGAGCCGATCCCGGCGGCGGCGTTCGCCGTGCCGGTCGTGGTGACCGCGGTGGCCGCGCCGGCCAGCAGTCCGAAGACCGACAGGGCGACGGCGAGGACGCGGCGGGGCCGGCGGGCGGGTGCGGGTGCGGGGGCGTGTGGGGGTAGTACGCGTTCCATCGGAGACCTCTCCAGGAGGCGGCGAGGACATCGGCCCGGACGCGCGGATGTGGGGGCGCGCGGCCGGGTCAACGGTCGGGTACCAGGCCGAAGTTGACGTGACTGCCC
Source organism: Kitasatospora sp. NPDC004289 (assembly GCF_053602875.1). NCBI lineage: Bacteria > Bacillati > Actinomycetota > Actinomycetes > Kitasatosporales > Streptomycetaceae > Kitasatospora > Kitasatospora sp. NPDC004289. The sequence continues at coordinate 6,034 of NZ_JBSGEL010000122.1, forward strand.
ACTGGTATAGACCTGTGCCGCGCCACCGTCAAGCCCTGACGGGCGATCGGGGCGCCGGCCGTGCCAACTCGTCAAAGCGCAGGTCAACGGCGGGTCAAGAGGGCCCCACGACCGCCGCGACGACGCCCTTCCGGCACCCGGGCACCCTTCGTCAACGTCCCGTCCGGGGCTCGGTCCTAAGCCCGATCCGGACCCGGAGGCCGCCGCCCGGGGCCTCCGCCAGGGTGGCGGTTCCGCCGTCGTCGGTGACCAGTTGGCGCACGATGGCCAGCCCCAGGCCGGAGCCGGTGCGGCCGGTGAGGCCCTGGCCGCGCCAGAAGCGGTCGAAGGCCCGGGAGCGTTCGGCCTCGGACATGCCCGGGCCCTGGTCGAGCACGTCCAGCAGCACCTGGTCGCCCGGGCGCGCGGTGAGGCGCACCGTGATGGTGGAGCCGTCCGGGGACACCTCCAGGGCGTTGGAGAGCACGTTGTCCAGCACCTGGTCGAGGTTGCCGGGCCCGGCCAGCACGCGCGGCAGGTCGTCCGCGTCCCCCGACAGCGCGATGGTCACCCCGCGCTCCTCCGCCGCCGGGCGCCAGACCGCCAGCCGCTCGGCCACCAACTCCCGCAGCACCAGAGGCTCCGGGGCGGAGACCTTGGCCTCCGCCCTGGCCAGCACCAGCAGGCCGCTGACCAGTCGGCTCATCCGGACCACCTCGGCGGTGGCCTGCTCCACGTCCTCCCGGACGAACTCGTCGTCCACGCCGTCGGCGATGTTGTCCAGCGACAGGCGCAGCGCGGTGAGCGGGGTGCGCAGCTGGTGGGAGGCGTCGGCGACGAAGATGCGCTGGGAGGCGACCAGGGTGTCCAGCCGCTCGGCGCCCTGGTTGAGGGTCAGGGCGAGCGTCCTGGTCTCCTGCGGTCCGGTGACCGGGGAGCGGGCGGTCAGGTCACCGGCACCGAACCGGCTGGCCATCTCGTTGAGTTGGCGCAGCGGGCGGGTGAGCAGGCGGGCCACGATGGCACCGAGCCCGGCGGCGACGGCCAGGACACCGACGGCGAGGACCGCGCGGAAGCCCCAGATCCGCCAGAGCCGGTCGGTGAGGTCGGCGGTGGCGTAGCGGATCCGCACCGCACCGGCGACCGCACCGCCGTCCGGCGCCCGGGCCGGGACGGTGACGACCAGTTCGGGGCCCCAGACCAGCCGGGAGCCCCAGTCCACCGTGGTGCGGCCCTCGCTGACGGCGCGTCGGAGCGCCTCGTCGGCCGGCTGCCCCGGGCGGGGCAGGGTGTCCACCGCTCCGCCGTCGGCGGCCACCACCTCCACCCGGCCCGGGGTCTCCTCGGCGTAGGCGCCGGCGAGCCGGGAAAGCGCTTGCCTGGCCGGCTGGTCCCCCGCGCCGAGCAGCAGCGCCATGGTGGTGGCCTCGCGGCGCACCGACTCCTCGGTGTCACCGCGTAGCTGAGCCGTCAGGGTGAAGGCGACCGGCACGGTGAAGGCGGCCAGCGCGACCGCCACCAGCAGCACGTAACTGAGGATCAGCCGGCGGATCACGGCGCGCCGTCCGCCACCACCAGCCGGAAGCCCACGCCGCGGACCGCCTCGATCACCACCGCTCCGGCGAGCTTGCGGCGCAGTGCGGCCACGTGCACGTCCAGGGTCTTGGTCGGGCCGAACCAGTTGGCGTCCCAGACCGCCTCCATGATCTGCTCACGGCTCATCAACGCGCCGGGCTCCTCGGTGAGGAAGGCGAGCAGGTCGTACTCCTTGGGCGCGAGGGCGACCTCGGCGCCGTCCAGGTGCACCCGCGCCGCCCGGCGGTCCACGGTGAGCCGGCTGCCGTACCGGTCGGGGCCGCTCTCGGCGCCGTTGGCGGGGCGGGGCTGGACCCGGCGCATCACCGCCCTGATCCGGGCGATCACCTCGCGGACCCCGAAGGGCTTGGAGACGTAGTCGTCCGCGCCGAGCTCCAGCCCCACCACGCGGTCGGTCTCGTCGCTGCGGGCGCTGATCACGATGATCGGCACCGTGCCCCGGGCCCGCAGCTCCTTGCACACGTCCAGCCCGTCGGTGTCGGGCAGCCCGAGGTCGAGCAGCACCAGGTCGTAGGGCTCCGCGACGGTCAGCGCCGCCTGGCCGGTCGCGACCCACTCCACCTCGAACCCGTAGCGCAGCAGGCCCCGCCGAAGCGACTGGGCGACCGGCTCGTCATCCTCCACCAGCAGTACACGCACGTGGATCACCCTAACCGGGCACCGCCGCGCACCCGGACGGGGACCGCCCTCAGGCGTGCTCGGCGCCGGCCTCCCGGTGCAGGCCGAGCAGCTCGATCGCCTCCTCCCGCATCTCCACCTTGCGGATCTTGCCGGTGACGGTCATCGGGTACTCCTCCACCAGGTGGACGTAGCGCGGGACCTTGTGCCGGGCGATCCGGCCCTCGCAGTAGGCCCGCAGCGCCTCGGGGGTCAACTCGGGCGCGCCGGGGCGGAGTTTGACCCAGGCCATCAGCTCCTCGCCGTACTTGGCGTCCGGCACCCCGATCACCTGGGCGTCCAGGACGTCGGGGTGGGTGTGCAGGAACTCCTCGATCTCGCGCGGGTAGAGGTTCTCGCCGCCCCGGATGACCATGTCCTTGATCCGGCCGGTGATGTTGAGGTAGCCCTCCTCGTCCATCACCGCCAGGTCCCCGGTGCGCATCCAGCCCTCGGCGTCCACCGCCTCGGCGGTGCGCTCGGGGTCGTTCCAGTAACCGAGCATCACCGAGTAGCCGCGGGTGCGGAGTTCGCCGTGGGTGCCGCGCGGGACGGTCTCGCCGGTGAGCGGATCGACCACCTTGACCGTCAGGTGCGGCCCGACCCGGCCGACGGTGGAGACCCGGCGCTCCAGCGTGTCGTCCAGGCGGGTCTGGGTGGAGACCGGAGAGGTCTCGGTCATGCCGTAGCAGATCGAGACGTCGCGCATGCCCATCCGCTCGACCACCTGCTTCATCACCTCGACCGGGCAGGGCGAGCCCGCCATGATGCCGGTGCGCAGGCTGCTCAGGTCGTGCTCCTCGAAGGTGGGGTCGTTGAGCTCGGCGATGAACATGGTCGGCACGCCGTACAGCGAGGTGCAGCGCTCGGCTGCGACCGCGCGCAGGGTCGCGGCCGGCTCGAAACCGGGGGCCGGGATGACCACGCAGGCCCCGTGGGTGAGGGCTGCAAGATTGCCCATGACCATGCCAAAACAATGATAATATGGTACGGGAACGCAGATCCGGTCCTGCTCGGTGTAGCCGCAGAGCTCACCGACGAAGTGACCGTTGTTCAGGATGTTGCGGTGCGAGAGCGTGGCGCCCTTCGGGAAGCCGGTGGTGCCCGAGGTGTACTGGACGTTGATCGGCTGCCCGGCGGCCAGGCCGGCCGCCACCGCTGCCAAGCGGGCGCGGTTGTCGCGGTCCGCCGGGTCGGTGCCGACCAGCTCCCGCCAGCCGTCCGTGCCGATCAGCACGACGTCCTTCAGCTCGGGGCAGGCCGGGCGGGCCGCAGTCAGCATGGCCGTGTAGTCGGAGGTCTTGAACGAGGGCGCGGCGACCACGGTACGGATGCCCGACTGGCGGAGCACGTACTCGAGTTCGTGGCTGCGGTAGCCGGGGTTGACCGTCACCAGCACCGCGCCGATCCGGGCCGTGGCGTACTGGGTGAACACCCACTCCGGACAGTTGGGCGCCCAGATCCCGACCCGGTCGCCGGGCAGCACCCCGAGCCCGAGCAGCCCGAGCGCCACCCGGTCCACCTCGTCGGCGAGTTGACGGTACGTCCAGCGGCGCCCGCTCGGCACGTCCACCAGCGCCTCGCGGTCGGGGTGGGCCCGGAGCGTGCGGTCGAGGGCCTCCCCGATGGTGACCTCCAGCAGCGGGCTCTCCGTGGGGCCGGTGCTGATGCTGGGCTGGGGGGCCGTCGGCATGCGGGACTCCTGGGCTCGTTCGGACTGCTCCTCGGACGGACGATCACCGAGTTTAGGCAGCCGTGACCGGAGCACGCCATCCCCGTGCAGGGGCGACGGCTCGGCACGCGCCGTGGGTTGACGGCCTGTCAGCCGCAACCGTACGTACGCACGTCAGCCTCCCGGCCCGGCCGTCCGCCCGGCACGCTTGTAGCTGCGCAGCAGCAGGGCGGTGTCGACCGGATGCGTGGTGCCGGTGAACGCCCGGGTGGAGAAGGCGTCCAGCTCGGCCATGGTGCGGTGGCTGGAGTAGCCGAGCAGGCTGTGCGCGCCGGTGGTCAGGGCCAGGTGACGGACCGCCGGCTCCCGGCCGAGGGCGCGCAGGACCGCGTCGCGCTCGGCGGGCGGGGCGGCCAGCCGGAACCGGCACTCGACCGGGAAGCCGAGCACCTCCGGCTCGGCGTGAAGCCGCAGGTGCAGCACGTGGGAGCCCATCAGCCGGGCCAGCCGGCGCCGCGCGGTGGTCTCGCCGACCCGGAGCTCGCGGGCCAGCCGGGTCATCGACATCCGGGCGTCGTCCTGCAGCAGGGCCACCAGCTGCTCGTCCAGCTCGTCCACCGCGATCGGCTCGGGCAGCGGGCGGCCTTCGCTGACCGCCCGCCGCGGCTCGGTGGGCTCGTCGTCGAACGGTGCCCAGTCGTTGGCGGTGAGCAGCAGGCGGACCAGGACCTCGGAGTGCACGCCGGTGACGCCGTCCAGGCGCCCGATCGAGGTGACCGCCTCCAGCAGCCGGCGCCGGTCGGGGACGGTGAGTTCGACGTAGACGTCCGGGGCGCCGGTGGCGACCTCCACCGAGTTGGTGTCCGGGCGGCGGGCCAGGGCCAGCGCGGTGTCGTGGAGCCGGTCCGGTGCGCAGCGCACCGCCAGTTCGGCGACCAGCGCGTCCCCGAGGAAATCGCGGATGAGGAGCGCGGTGAAGCGCACCCGCCCGCTGGAGGTGAGGCGGTCGAGCCTGCGGGCGACGGTCCGTTCGTGGATGCCGAGGGCCGCCGCGACCTCGGCCAGCGGTGCCCTGGGGCTGCGGCGCAGCAGCCGCAGGATCGCCAGGTCGGTGGGGTCCGGGAGCTCCTCTCCCGGCAGGGTGCGGTCCATGGCTCCTCCTGCTCCGCGCCGGGCGCCGGACCACGGCACCGTCGACCCTGCGAATGCCGGATTCCCGCACCCGGCCGCCCCGAGATGCCGCTTCCACCCGACCTCCGGTCCAGATCTTGCCCGGTATTCCGCCCCGGGTCCACATTGACAGCCTGTTTCCGCCACCCCCCACCGGCGGCCCTCGGCCGCCTCTCGAGAACAGGTGTCCCGCAGATGACCGAGACCACCGCACCGGCCGGGAGAGCGGCCAGAGCCCTGACCCTCCCGGCCGTCCTGGCCGGCGTGGCCGTCGTCGAGCTGACCAGCGGCATCACCCAGGGGTTCCTCTCCCCGGTGCTCAGGTCGCTGACCTCCGTGCTGCACGTGACGGCGGCCCAGCTGAACTGGCTGAGCATCGCGAACCTGCTGGCCAGCGTCGCCTTCACCCCCGTCCTGTCCCGGCTGGGCGATCTGCACGGCCACCGGCGGGTGCTGCGCTGGAACCTCGGGATCGTGCTGGCGGGTTCGCTCATGGTCGGCGCGGGCCGGTCCTTCGGCGTGCTGCTGGCCGGCCAGGTGCTCCAGGGGGCGTTCGCGGGCTTCTTCCCGCTGCTGATGGGGATCCTGCGCGGGCGCGGCACGGCGGCCGAGAGCCGGCGGGGCGTCAGCCTGATGGTCACCGCGCTGGTCGGCGGCCTCTCGGTCGGCCTGCTGGCCAGCGGTCTGATCGCCCGTCACGTCGACAGCCCGACGGCGGCGCTCTGGCTCCCCGCGGTGGCGGTGTCCTTGGCCCTGCTGGTCACCTGGCCGCTGCTGCCGGAGAGCGGGCACCGGCCCGGCGGACGGGTGGACTGGGCCGGCGGGGCGCTGTTGAGCGCGGGCATGGTGGCGGTGATGCTGGGGCTCGGCCAGGGCGGCATGCCGGGCTGGGCCTGGGGATCGGGGCGGACCCTCGGCTGCCTGCTGGGCGGCGCAGCACTGCTGGTGGTGTGGACGGCGGTGGAGCGCCGGACGGCCGAGCCGATGATCGACGTGCGGATGTTCGCCCGGCGCGGGGTCACCGTGGTCTCGCTGGTCACCGTGGCCTTCTCCTTCTGCATGATCGGTCTCCAGGTCGCCAACGCGGTCTTCCTCGGCACCGACGCCGCCGAGAACGGCTACGGGATGGGCCTGGACCCGCTCGGGGTCGCCGCGGCCTCGCTGCCCGGGATGCTGGCGATCGCGGCCGGTGCGCTGGCCGCGCCCGCGGTCGCCCGGGCCGTCTCCGACCGGGGTGCCCTGGTGCTCGGCTCGCTGCTGATGGCCGCCGGGTACGGCGCGCTGGCGCTGCGGCACGACTCGCTCCCGCTCTTCCTGCTGCTCAGCGCCGTCTCCGGGATCGGCACGGGCTTCCTCCAGCAGTCGACCCGGGCCCTCGCGGTGGAGTCGGTCCCGCAGGACCGCACCTCGGTCGGCTCGGGCATCAACGAGCTGCTGATCAACGTCGGCGGTTCGCTCGGGGCGGCCGTCGTCCTCTCGGTGTTCGCCGCCCGCACCGCCGCCGGGCAGGTCCTGCCGGCGCTGTCCGCCTACACCACGGCCTGGTGGCTGTCGGCCGCCGTCGCGGGCGCGGGCGCCCTGCTGGCGCTGCTGTACCGGCAGCCCGCCGCCGACCGGCGCTGACCCCGCGCCCCTCCGCCCCTCCCGACCTCCAGGAGTCCCCATGACCACCGAGCCGGCCACCCTCCGCTCGCGCACCCGGACCAGGCTGACCGCCCGTCAGGACGACGTGCTGGCGCTGAGCCACAGCCTGCACGCCGAGCCCGAACTCGCCTACGAGGAGCACCGGTCGGCAGCGAAGATCGCCGACCTGATGGAGGCCTCCGGCTTCGAGGTGGACCGCGGGGTGTGCGGCCTGCCGACCGCCTTCACCGCCACGGCGGGCCGCGGCGACCTGGTGATCGGCATCTGCGCGGAGTACGACGCCCTCCCCGGGATCGGCCACGCCTGCGGTCACAACGTGAACGGCGCCGCCTCGGTGGCGGCGGCGCTGGCGCTGGCCGCGGTGGCCGACGAGATCGGCGTCACCGTGAAGCTGCTGGGCACCCCGGCGGAGGAGTCCGGCGGCGGGAAGGTCGACCTGCTGAACGGCGGCGCCTTCGACGACGTGGCCGCCGCGATGATGGTGCACGCCGCCCCCGAGGACGGCGTCGGGATGACCTCGCTGGCGATCAGCAGCTGGCAGGTGCGCTACACCGGGCGCCCCGCGCACGCCGCGGCGATGCCGCACCGGGGCGTCAACGCGGCCGACGCCATGACGCTGGCCCAGGTCGCGATCGGACTGCAGCGCCAGCAGATGGTGCCGGGCGGCGTGGTGCACGGCGTGGTCACCTCGGCGGGCGAGGCCGCGAACGTCATCCCCGCCCTGGCCACCGCCTCGTACGACTGCCGGGCCGCGACCGCGGAGGACCTCCGGGAGGTCCAGCGCGCGGTCCGGGCCTGCTTCGAGGCCGGGGCGCTGGCCACCGGGGCGGAGCTCGACCTGCGCGGTGTCGGGCACGACTACGCCGACCTGCGCCAGGACGCCGCGATGTGCGGGCTCTACACCGAGGCCGCCGCGCTGCTCGGCCGTACGGCGGCCCCCGCCGCGCCCGGCATCCGGGCGGGCTCCACCGACATGGGCAACGTCTCCCACCTGGTGCCGACCATCCACCCGATGATCGGCTACGGCACCGGCGACACGATCATGCACCACCCCGACTTCACCCGGTACGGGACCGGCGACGGCGCCGACCGCGCGGTCCTGGACGGCGGCCTGGCGATGGCCTGGACCGCCCTCTCCCTGGCCACCGACGACGGGCACCGCACCCGCCTGCTCGACCGGCTCGCCGCGCGGAGCACGGCTCCTGGTAGAGCCCTGCTTCCTGGTAGCCGAAGGTGCCGAAGTCGCCGACGGTGAGGGTGAT
>NZ_JBSGEL010000123.1:0-13265 GCF_053602875.1 Kitasatospora sp. NPDC004289
ACGAGAGCACGGTGTCGACCGGGGCCCGCCCCGCCAGGTCGGCGAGCACGGACAGCGGGTACCCGGTGATGCCGACGTGGCGGACCAGCCCCTCCGGCTGGCTCCGGCTGCTGCCCCGGCGCCCGTCGCGGTGGCACCGGCGGCCCCGGTGGCACCCGCCGTCGTGGCGGTGATCTCGCCGCTGGTGCGGAGGATCGCCCGCGAGCACGACCTGGACCTGCGGACGGTGGCCGGCTCCGGCCCGGACGGGCTGATCCTGCGGCGGGACGTGGAGCGGGTGCTGACCGCTCCCGCCGCGCCGGTGGCGGCCCAGGTGGCGGCCCCGGTGGCCGAGGGCGTCGTCCCGCTGCGCGGGCTGCGCAAGGCGGTGGCCGAGAAGCTGACCCGCAGTCACCGGGAGATCCCCGCCGCGACCTGCTGGGTGGACGCCGACGCCACCGCCCTGATGGAGCTGCGGGCCGAGCTCAACCGGGCGGCCGGGCCGAAGATCAGCGTGCTGGCCCTGCTGGCCCGGATCTCCACCGCCGCGCTGGCCCGCTTCCCCGAGCTCAACTCCAGCGTGACGCCCGACGGTACCGGCATCGTCCGGCACACCGCCGTGCACCTGGGCTTCGCCGCGCAGAGCGAGCGCGGTCTGGTGGTGCCGGTGGTGAGGGACGCGCACGCGCTCGGGACGGAGCACCTCGGTGCGGAGCTCGCACGGTTGACCGAGGCGGCCCGGGAGGGCCGGATCACCCCGGCCGAGCTGACCGGGGGCACCTTCACCCTCAACAACTACGGGGTCTTCGGGGTGGACGGCTCCACGCCGATCCTCAACCACCCGGAGGCGGCGATGCTCGGCGTCGGCCGCATCACGCCCAAACCCTGGGTCCACAACGGGGAGTTGGCGGTCCGTCAGGTCACCCAGCTCTCCTTCACCTTCGACCACCGGGTCTGCGACGGCGGCACGGCGGGCGGCTTCCTGCGGTTCGTCGCGGACTGCGTGGAGCAGCCGGGGACGCTGCTGCGGCAGCTGTGACGGCCGCTGTGGGTGCGGGAGGGTAGCGCTTCGGGGGCCTTGTGTCCGGGCTTCCGAGGATTTGTCGGATGAGCTTCACGGTCGTGCCACGCTGCTGAGCCTCAGCAACTGGCACGACCGGAAGCGAAACGATTCTCTTGGGCACTCGTCAAATCGCGGTGAAGACAGCCCCGTTGAGGGTCCGGGCGGGGCGCGGCTCGGTCGCGGTGGCCGCCGTACCGGGCATGCCGGAGACGGAACCGGAGCCACCCGCACGGGTGGTGGAGCCGGTCGTTCCGGTGGAGCCGGAACCCCTGGCCGTGGTGGAGCCGGTCGTCCCGGTGGAGCCGGAAGCCCCCGTCGTGGTGGAGCCGGCGGCCCCCGTCGTGGTGGAGCCGGCGGCGCTGGTGATCCCGCCGCGGCCGGTGCACCCGCCGGCGGTGCCGGCCGTGGCGCCCTCCCCGGTGGAGCCGCTGTTCCCGCAGGCCCCGGGCCTCAACTGGGCCGGGCCGGGCGACCACTGGAGCCGGGCCTGGGCGATGGACACCCTGGGCGGCGTCGCCCCGCAGGCGCCGGCCGCCGAGCCCCCGGCCGGTGCGGGGGACCCGCCGACCGCGCGGGACGTCGAACTGATCCGGGCCAGCCTGGCGGTGGTGGAGCCGCTCGCCGACCGGGCCACCGCGCACTTCTACGCGCTGATCTTCGTGCACCACCCCGAGGTCCGGGCGCTCTTCCCGGCCGCCATGGACGTCCAGCGGGACCGGCTGTTCCGCTCGCTGCTGATGGCCGCCCGGAGTGCGGACGACCTGCCGGGCCTGACCGCCTACCTGACCCGGCTGGGCCAGGGGCACCGCAAGTACGGCACCCTGACGGGCCACTACGCCCCGGTCGGCGAGTGCCTGGTGGCCGCGCTGGCCAAGTACTGCGGCCCGAAGTGGGACGCGGAGACCGAGCTGGCCTGGCGCCGGGTCTACGGCCTGGTCGCCACCGTGATGTCGGAGGCGGCCGAGGCGGCGGCCCGCACCTCCCCGCCGTGGTGGCAGGCCGAGGTGGTGGGCCACCGGATGCGCACGCCGGACGTGGCGGAGCTGACGCTCCGTCCGGACCAGGCGTACCCGTACCGGGCCGGGCAGTACACCACCCTGGAGACGCCCTGGTGGCCCCGGGTCTGGCGGCCGTTCTCCTTCGCCACCGCGCCCCGGCCGGACGGGCTGCTGACCCTGCACGTCAAGGCGGTGCAGGCGGGCTGGGTGAGCAACGCGCTGGTGCACCGGGCCGCGCCGGGCGACGTGCTGCGGCTCGGCCCGGCGGCCGGGTCGATGCTGCTGGACCAGGGGGACGGGGCCGACCTGGTCTGCCTGGGCGGCGGCACCGGGATCGCCCCGGTCACCGCGCTGGTGGAGGAGCTGGTCGAGCGCGGCGGGGGCCGGCGGGCGGTGGACGTCTTCTACGGCGCCCGTCGGCAGGACGGCCTGTACGAGCTGGACCGGCTGCGCGAACTGGCCGTCGGGAACCCGTGGCTGACGGTGCATCCGGTGGTCTCCGAGGAGCAGGCCGTCGGTCTGCTGGCGGGGGAGCTGCCGGACGCGGTCTCCCGTTACGGCAGCTGGGCCGGCCGGGACGCGTACCTGAGCGGCCCGGCGGCCATGGTCCGCCGGGGCGCGCGGGCGCTGGCCCGGGCCGGGGTGGCGCCGGGCCGGGTCTTCCACGACCTGGGCGAGGAGGCCTGAGGTGGCCGGCCGCCCGTCAGTGCCGTTCGGCGGCGCCCAGGTCCGGGGCGAGCAGGGCCCGGACGCCCTCCACGTTGGCCGCCAGGTAGGCGCGCAGGCTGGGCGGGACGACGTTCACCGAGGTGACGCCCTCCCGGGTGAAGGGCAGCCGGACGATCTCGTACTCGCCCCGGGGTTCGTCCACCTCGGGGCCGTGGCGGCGGGACGGGTCCATCGCGGTGAGCCGGCAGACGAAGAAGTGCTGGACCTTGACGCCGTGGGGGTGGGCCGGTGAGCCGTCCTCGTGGTGGGAGTGGGCGACCGTGTCCACGAAGGCGGGCACCACGCCCTCGACCTTGCCCCCGAGCTCCTCGTCCACCTCCCGGTGCAGGGCGGCCACCACGGTGCGGTCGGTGTCCTCCACCCCTCCGCCCGGCGTGATCCAGTACGGCCGGGCGCCGGGCCTGGTCCGCTTGATCAGCACGATCGAGGCCGGGCGGTGCGGATCGTCCGGGTCCAGCTCCAGCAGGATCGCCCGCGCGGTGCGCTTCACCACGGGACGGACGGGGCCGGTCATGACCACCTCCGGGAGGGGAGCGTTGTGGCTGAGTCTCCCGCCACCGACCACCGGTGAAACTCGTACAGACGGACGAACGGGACGTCCCGGTTCCGCCGAACGGTTGATTCGGCGTGCCCGGGCGCTTCGAAGCCGCAGCGGGCAGTCAGGCCCTTTGGATCTTCGATAGTAAGGCGGGCGCCGGAGATGCTCCTACCGGAGAGTCACATTCCGCTGGGAGTACCTTGGATTCGAAGGTCAAAAGCCGACATTGCTCACCGGAATGATTGCAGGCATGGGCGCCCTGTGCTGCAATGAGCGCCATTCGGGCACAACTGCACTGAAACCGGGCAGGGGGCAGGGCATGACAGTGGATCAGATCACGGACGCCGCACGGAGCATACGGGGCGCCGTGTCAGCCGCCGGGGGCACCCGGGAGCCGACCCTGATCGCCTCCGTCCAGCGGGCGCTGCGGCTGCTGGAGGCCGTCGGCGAGTACCGCGAGGGCGCCACCGCCAAGCAGCTGGCCCGCGCCGCCGGGCTGCCGCTGGGCACCACGTACCACCTGCTCCGCACCCTGACCCACGAGGGCTACCTGTGCCGGGTGGCCGGCCGGTTCTTCTACGGCGCCTCGGCGGACGGCATCGGCCGGGACGGCGTCCGGCGGGCCGACCGGGCCGACCTGCGCGGCCGGATGGAACAGATCGGCCAGGAGCTGGACACCGCCGTCTACTACGCCGTCTACGAGGACGGCGAGGTCAGGGTGGTCGACGTGGTCGACGCCCCGGCCCGGCCCGCGGTCGAGGAGGTGGCCGACTTCAAGGTCAGCGCCAACGCCCACGCGGTCGGCCAGTGCCTGCTCTCCCAGCTCGGCGAGGAGGACCGCCAGGACCACTTCAGCCGCCACCCGCCGGTCGGGCTCACCCCGTCCACCCTCACCGACCGCACCCTGCTGCTCCGCCGCCTGGCCGCGGCCGAGCCCAGCAGGCCGGTGCTGGAGCGTCAGCAGTACGCGCTCGGCACGGTCTGCGCCGCCGTCCCGATCACCGTCGGCTCGGCCGTCGCCACCATGGCGATCTCCCTCCCGGCGGCCCGCGCCGGGGAGTTGGCCGCGAAGGCCGAGCGGCTCCGTTCGCTGGTCGGGGCGATGTCCCCCTCGTTCGTCCACTGACCCCCTCGGGTGTGTCCGCTCACCATTTGAAAAAGCGCGTCTTGTCCAATTCGTCCCCAAAGCACCACGATGGACCCGGATGGGGACCTTGAGGACCACGACATCGAATCGCATGCCCGGCCAACCGGCGGTCCCCCTCAGCCACCGGACACCGGGCAGAACGAGAGGTACTGGCGCATGCACAGCACGGTCCAGGGCCACGTGGTGATGAACCTCGTGGTCTCGCACGAGCTCTCCTTCCGCATCGTGGTCGACCTCGACTACGACCCCGTGGACCCCTTCGCGGTCCGGTTCACCTTCCACCTCCCCGGTGACGCCCCGGTCACCTGGTACTTCGCCCGTGAGCTGCTGCTGGACGGCATCAGCCGCCCGACCGGCGAGGGGGACGTGCACATCCACCCCGTGGGCGAGGAGCTCTCCGAGGTCTGCATCGTGCTGCACTCCCCGGACGGCGACGCCCGTCTGGTCGCCTCGGCCCCGCCGCTGATCGCCTTCCTGGCCCGGACCGACCGGCTGGTGCCGATGGGCCAGGAGCCGACCGGCAGCGAGCTGGACGAGGAGCTGGCCGCGATCCTGGCCAAGGGCTGCGAGAACCTCGGCTGACGCCGCGGCTCCCGACGGCACGAAGGGCCCACCGCCTCGCCGGCGGTGGGCCCTTCGTGCGTCCGGTGGCGCGTCAGTCGTCGTCGCCGAAGGCCAGGTTGAGGCCCCAGGAGACCAGGCTGATGATCAGCGAGCCGAGCAGCGCGGCCCAGAACCCGTCCACGTGGAAGTCCAGGCTCAGCTTGTCCGAGGCCCAGGAGGTCAGCCAGAGCATCAGGGCGTTGATCACGAAGGTGATCAGCCCCAGGGTCAGGATGAACAGCGGCAGCGAGAACAGCTTGACCAGCGGCTTGATCAGGAAGTTCACCACCCCGAAGACCAGGGCGACCAGGATCACCGTCACGGTCTTGCTCTGCCAGTCGTCCCCGGACAGCGTGATGCCGGACACGATCCAGGCGGCCACCCAGATGGCGGCCGCGTTGATCAGCGTCTTGATGACGAAGTTCTTCATGGTCCCGAGCCTGGCAGGCCGCCGGGTCAGGCGGAAGCTCTCCGGCCGCATGTTGTTCAATGTGGCCATCACAACAGGAGGGTGGCCCCGTGAAGGTCTTCCGGCTGGACCGGCTCGACGCCGAGCGCACCGAGGGCGGCGGCGCCTACCTGCGCTTCCTGAAGGAGCGTCACATGTCCGCCGGGCTCTACGCGCTCTCCCCCGGCGAGACCGACACCCAGACCGCGCACGCCCAGGACGAGCTCTACCAGGTGATCAGCGGCCGGGCCGAGCTCACCGTCGGCGGCGAGACCACCACCGTCGGCCGGGGCAGCGTGGTCTACGTCCCGGCGGGGACGCCGCACCGCTTCCACCACGTCACCGAGGAGCTCCGGGTGCTGGTGGTGTTCTCCCCGCCGGAGGACTGACGGGCCGTCCGGAACGCTCCGGGTAGGGTCGGCCGAGGCCCGACCCCGTACGGCAGGAGCAGCAGCGATGACCTTCACCGAGGACCTCTGGTCGGCGATCGAGCCGATCCACGCCGAGATCCTGGCGCACCCCTTCATCTCCGGACTGACCGACGGCACCCTGCCGCGGGACGCCTTCCGCCACTTCGTGGTCCAGGACTCGCACTACCTGCGGGACTACGCCCGGGCGCTGGCCGTCTGCGCCGCCAAGGCCCCCGACGAGGAGGGCGTGCGGGCCTTCGCCGCCGACGCGGTCGGCGCCATCGCCGCCGAGCAGGAGATGCACGCCGACTTCCTCTCCGCCTTCGGCGAGCGAGCCGAGGAGGCCGCCGCCGAGCCGGTCCTGCCCACCACCCGGGCCTACACCAGCTACCTGCTGGCCACCGTCTACGGCGGCTCCTTCGCCGAGGCGGTCGGCGCTGTGCTCCCCTGCTACTGGATCTACGCCCGGGTCGGCGAGCAGCTGCTCGCCTCCTCCTCCCCCGACCCGCTCTACGCCAAGTGGATCGCCACCTACGGGGACGAGGCCTTCCAGTCCGTGGTCCGCCGGGTGCTGGAGCTGACGGACCGTCTGGGCGAGCAGCTCGCCCCGGCCGAGCGGGCCCGGGTGGTGGAGCACTTCGTGACCACCTCGCGCTACGAGTGGATGTTCTGGGACGCCGCCTGGCGTCGGGAGACCTGGCCGGTCTGAGCCCTCCCCGGGTAGGGGGTCGTCCCTCCCGGACCTAGGGGGCATCTCCGGGTTCTCTCCGGGCTCGAACCCCTCGGAAGCAGTGCTCCGGCCCGGTACGTTCTAAGTATCGAAGCAACGGGACGCGACGGACCAGCCGTCACCGGCCCGAGGGGAGAGAAGGAACGGACATGGCTGAGCTCTGGAAGTCGCTGCCCTCGTGGGTGCGCAACATCGTCGTCCCGATCGTCGCGGTGATCCTCGCCTGGAACCTGATCTGGTTCGTCGTCGGTGCGGTGACCTCGCTGCTCGCCTTCCTGTTCAAGGCCCTGGTGGTGGTCGGCGTCGCGGCCGGCGTGGTGATCCTGGTGAAGAAGGCCGCCAAGAGCTGACGGCGGCGCGAACCCGGAACGGCCCGGCCCCTCACGGGGGCCGGGCCGTTCGCCGTGCGGGGCGGAAGTGACGGAAGGCGTCCGGGGAGACGGCGTGACGCCCCTGACCTGTCCGCATGCCGAACAGACCGTCAGGTCCGCTCTGGACCATCCGGGACCTGACCGCTACGGTGATGGACGTCTTGTTGCAGGCAAACCGCCTGTGGACACGGGAGCTCGGAGCACCGGGCTGAGAGGGCGCTGAAAGGTACGTGCGAGCCGCGTACCGACCGCTGCGTCGACCGCAGGAACCTGACCGGGTAATGCCGGCGTAGGGAGATAGAGGTCTCATGACCACGTTCGACGCACAGCAGAAGTCTGCCCCGGCCCAGGTGGAGAGCGCGGTCACCAGCGCCACCACCGGCTACCCGACCCCGGCATGGCGCAAGGCCTACCGCGACGGATCCCGCCCCGACCTGCGGGTGCCGTTCAAGGAGGTCGTCCTCACCAACGGCAAGTCCGTTCCGCTGTACGACACCTCGGGTCCGTACACCGACCCCTCCTACCAGCCCGACGTGCGCCGGGGCCTGCCCGCGCTGCGCGACGCGTGGATCCGCCAGCGCGGCGACGTCGAGGAGTACGAGGGCCGCGAGGCCCGCCCGGAGGACGACGGCATCAAGCACACCTCGCCGCGCGGCGGGAACCTGCGCAACCTGGACGCGGTCTTCCCCGGCCGCCCGCGCCGCCCGCTGCGCGGGCGCGAGGGCGTCGCGGTGACCCAACTCGCCTACGCGAAGCGGGGGATCGTCACTCCGGAGATGGAGTTCGTGGCGCTGCGGGAGGGCATGGACCCGGAGTACGTCCGCTCCGAGGTGGCCCGCGGCCGCGCGGTCATCCCGCTGAACGTGAACCACCCCGAGGTGGAGCCGTCGATCATCGGCACCAACTTCCTGGTGAAGATCAACGCCAACATCGGCAACTCCGCCGTCACCTCCTCGATCGAGGAGGAGGTGGAGAAGATGACCTGGGCCACCCGCTGGGGCGCCGACACCGTCATGGACCTCTCCACCGGGCGGAACATCCACACCACCCGCGAGTGGATCCTGCGCAACTCGCCGGTGCCGATCGGCACCGTGCCGCTGTACCAGGCGCTGGAGAAGGTGGACGGCAAGGCCGAGGAGCTGAGCTGGGAGGTCTACCGGGACACCATCATCGAGCAGTGCGAGCAGGGCGTGGACTACATGACGGTGCACGCCGGCGTGCTGCTCCGCTACGTCCCGCTGACGGCCCGTCGGAAGACCGGCATCGTCTCGCGCGGCGGCTCGATCATGGCGGCCTGGTGCCTGGCGCACCACCAGGAGAACTTCCTCTACACCAACTTCGAGGAGCTCTGCGACATCCTGGCCCGCTACGACGTCACCTTCTCGCTGGGTGACGGCCTGCGGCCGGGCTCCACCGCGGACGCCAACGACGAGGCGCAGTTCGCCGAGCTGCAGACCCTCGGCGAGCTGGGCCGGATCGCCCGCGAGCGGGACGTCCAGGTGATGATCGAGGGCCCCGGCCACGTCGCGATGAACAAGATCAAGGAGAGCATGGATCTCCAGAAGGAGATCTGCGACGAGGCGCCGTTCTACACCCTCGGCCCGCTCACCACGGACGTGGCCCCCGGCTACGACCACATCACCTCGGGCATCGGTGCGGCCATGATCGCCTGGTGGGGCACCGCGATGCTCTGCTACGTCACGCCCAAGGAGCACCTGGGCCTGCCCAACCGGGACGACGTCAAGACCGGCGTGATCACCTACAAGATCGCCGCCCACGCCGCCGACCTGGCCAAGGGCCACCCCGGCGCCTCCGCCTGGGACGACGCGCTCTCCGACGCCCGCTTCGAGTTCCGCTGGGAGGACCAGTTCAACCTGGCCCTCGACCCCGAGACGGCCCGCGCCTTCCACGACGAGACGCTGCCCGCCGAGCCGGCCAAGACCGCGCACTTCTGCTCCATGTGCGGCCCGAAGTTCTGCTCGATGAAGATCTCGCAGAAGATCCGCGACGAGCACGGTGACGGCTCCAGTGCCGTGGCCACCGACTTCGACGCCGAGGCGCTGGCCGGCATGCAGGCCAAGTCCGAGGAGTTCGCCGCGGCCGGCAACCGGGTGTACCTCCCGCTGGCCGACTGACCCGTCGGCACCCGAACCGCGCTGCTCCGGGGGGAGGAGGGGACTCCCCGGGGCGGCGCTCCGGCCGGTGGGGCCACCGGCGTGCCCGGCCGGGCCGCCGGGGCCGGTCAGGCGGGGATGCTCTCGTAGTGCGGCGGGCGGCACGGGTCGGCGAGCAGGTAGCCGTCGGGGGAGACGTTCAGCGGGCCGTCCTCGATCAGGCCGCGCTGGAGCGCGCGGTAGCCGGCCTGGAAGCGGCTGGTGGCGTCGAGCTCCTGCATGATCTCGGCGATGTGCTTGCGGCAGGTGCGCACCGACATGCCGAGCGAGCGGGCGATCACCTCGTCCTTGAGGCCGTCGGCCATCAGCCGGAGCACGGTGCGCTTGGCGCTGCTCAGGCCGGAGTCGGCCGGCCGGTGCGGGCGGTGCGGGGTGAGGAAGGGATTGCTCCAGCGCCAGACCCGTTCGAAGTCGTCGGCGAGCAGCCGGACCAGGGTGGGTTCGCGGATCAGCAGCGCCCGTTCGGGGTGCTCCCGGTCGCCGACGAAGGCCGTCTCCCGGTCGAAGATGATCATTCGGGTGAAGTCCTCCCCGAAGATCCGGACCTCCGCGCCCTTGCGGGTGACCTCGTGGACGTAGTCCCTGGTCGGCCCGGAGAAGGCGGCGGTGTGCTGGTAGATCGTCCGCATCCGCAGGCCGCGCTGGAGCATCGCGAGCGCGCGAGGGGTGGCCTCGACCAGCATCTCGCGCTGGCGCCCGCCGCCGGGCTGGGCGGTCAGGATCTCCTGCCGGCACCGGGCGCTCGCCGCGTCCAGCGCGGTGCGCACCGCGCCCAGGTCCTCCAGCACCTCGATCGAGGTGGTCGACGGCTCGGGTGCGGTGCTGTGCTCCTCGTACACCGGGAGCAGCGCGGTGAGCTCCTCACGGACCCGGGTGATGTCCAACTTCTGTAGCAGGATGGACATTTCGACCGGGGCGATCAGGTTGGTGAGGGCGGTGGAGGGGTGCACCGCGGCCCAGCCGTCGGCCTGGGGCTGGAGCAGGTGCATGGCCACCAGTCCGTCCACCAGGGTGCCGGCCTCGGATTCGGTGACCCCGGCGACCTCGGCGGCCGAGGAGAGGGTGAGGGTGCCGGTCTCCAGGGCCAGCCGGTAGATGGCCACGCTGGTGGAGCTGAGCGATGGCAGGAGCGGGGCGGGTCCGGCGTTCGGCAAGATCACGATGTCAACCTCGTGTGGTGGGGGCGACTCGGTTGCTGGTCGAGGCAGTTCGCATGCTGGTGGGCGAGCTGCGGATTACTGCAACTATCCGTGAGATGGCCGGAGTTGTGTCACCTCCAGGGGAAGCCTTAACACGGCCTTCATACTCCGTGGACGAATCGCAGAGAAATCACCGACTTGAGGTAGTCCGGGGCATGGTGTCCGAGGTCTCCCCTCACCTTGCTGCAGTTCAGGTTCATGCGACCCCGAAGTACTCCCGGATCGGCCCGGGGTTCGCCCAAGCTGATGTTCCAAGCGTTCCCCAACCCGGCGAAAGCGAGGCAGAACATGCGCCCATTCCGTCACTTCCTCCTGCGGCTCGCGGCCCTGGCCGTCGTCGCGGCGGGCACCGTCTCCCTCCTTCCCGGGGACCCGGGCTGGGGCTGACCGGTCGTCAGCCCGGCTGCCCGAACCGTCCGCACACCGAGTCCGGCAAGAGGAGAGAGCACGAGATGACCGACGTGACGGAGCACCAGCCGCATGTGGTGGCAGGCCTGCCGCCCGCAGCCCGGCTGGGGCTCGACTTCGACGTCGACCGACTGGCCGCCGACGTCGCGGAGCTGCGCCGGCGGGCCTGGAGCCTGCAGCGCACCTACGGCGCCGACGGCGTGATCGGTGAGGCGCCGATCGACTGGCGGGTGCTGCCGCTGCGCAGCCCCGGCGGCGACCCGGACCGCACCGACCCGGGTGGCCCCGGGCTGGTGGACTTCGCCCCGACCGAGTGGCTGGCCCAGGCCCCGTACCTGGCCGAGGTGTTGGAGACCATCCCGGCGGAGATCCGCAGCGCCCGGCTGATGGCGCTCGGCCCCGGCGCGGCCTCGGCCGAGCACTACGACAACAAGTACGGCGTCGCCTGGGGCACCGCCCGGGTGCACGTCCCGATCCTCACCCACTCCGAGGCCCGGATGTACATCGCGGGCGAACTCCAGCAGTGGCAGCCGGGCACCTTCTGGTTCGGCGACTTCAGCCGCACCCACAAGGTGGAGAACTCCGGCACCGAGACCCGGGTCCACCTGGTGATCGACACCCTGCCGAGCAAGGAGCTGTTCGCGCTCTTCCCTGACGCGGTGCGAGAGGCGGTCGACCCGGCCGACATCGTCTTCGACCGGGGCCGCAAGCCGCTCACCGAGGCCGAGTCCGAGGCCGTGCTGGTCCGCTTCGACCTGCCCGCCTCGTTCGCCAACTGGGAGGAGGAGGAAGGCGAGTTCCTGCGTCCGCAGGAGCAGCTGGCGGCCGCCGTCGAGCGGGACGGCGAGCACCTGGTGCTGACCCTGGCGGGCAAGCCGGAGTTCCGGCTGGTGCACCTGGACGGCCTGGAGTTCCGCTTCGCGGGCTGGACCGAGGAGCGCACCGTGCAGGTCGTCCCGGACGGCGACACCCCGCGGGTGGTGCTGCGCACCCGCAAGGGCGCCGAGGTGCAGCAGACGGAGCTGGCTGCCCGTCGCGGCTGACCCGCCGTCACGCACGGCTGGGCCACGGGCCGGCCGCCCTCAGAGACAGGACCCCACCGGTATGACACTCACCTCGGCCTTCGCCGACTTCCGGGGCGGACTCCCCGCCGACGACTGGAACACCCTGGCCGCCGACCGGCTCTACTCCTCAGCGGACTGGCTCCGGTTCTGCGCGACCGACATCGGCGGGACCACCACCACCGGCGGGCTGCACGTGGCCGTGGGGGAGGAGGGCACCGCGGCGGTGCCGGTCACCGCCGTCGAGCACGAGCCCAACTCCTTCTACCAGTGGGAGTCCCACCTGGAGCCGCTCGGACTCTCCGGCGGCGGGGCGGCCGGCCTGCTGCTCGGCCAGCGCCGCGGCTACCAGACCCACCTGCTGGCCTCCTCGGGCCTCGGGCGGGACCGGGCCGCCGCGGCGCTGTACGAGCAGATCCAGAAGCTCCGGTCGGACCTGGCCGGATCGGAGCTGTTGCCCTCCGCCGCCGGGGACCGGCCGGTGCCGGCCTTCGGCCTCTTCCTGACCACCGAGGACGTGCTGGCGCTGCGGGCCGCGGGGGCCGCCGGGCCGCCGCTGCTGCTGGCGGCGGACGCCTGGATCCCGATCCCCGAGGGCGGTTGGACGGAGTGGCTGCACGGCCTGCCGTCCAAGCGCCGCACCGACATGGTCCGACGGGACGTCAAGCGCTTCGAGGAGGCGGGCTACCGGATCACCGACTCCACCCTGGGCGAGTCCGCCCGGGTGGCGGCCGAACTGCTGGTCGGCACCCAGGCCCGGTACGGGCACGGCGCCGATCCGGAGGTGCTCACCGAGTCGTTCCGCCGGCAGGCGGCCGCGATGGGTGACGCCGCCCGGGTGGCGTTCTGCGGCCGGGAGGGCGAACCGCCGGTCGGCTTCTGCCTCTACTACGTCTGGGGCGACACCACCTACCTGCGGGCGGCCGGCTTCGACTACGGACGGCTGCAGGACGCCTGCGAGTACTTCAACACCGTCTACTACGCGCCGATCCGGGCTGCGGCTGCGGCCGGCTGCCGCTGGGTGCACGCCGGGATCGAGGCGGCCGACGCCAAGGCCCTGCGCGGTGCCGAGCTGCGGCCGCTCTGGCTGCTCGACCTGGCCGGGGACAGCCCGCTGGCCGCGCACGACGCGACGTTCCGGGCGCACAACGCGGCCGAGCTGGCCAAGCTCACCGGAGCCTCCGGGGCGGTTGCCAAGGCGCTGGTGGGCGAGAGCTTCGCCCCGTTCTGCTGACCTGCGGTCACCCTTTCACCTCCGTTTCCGAACTCGCCCGATGGGATCGTCATGCCCTCCGAACTCCCGCGCCGGACCCAGGCGTTGGTCATCTCGCCGGACTTCGGCCGATTCTGGCTCGGCCAGGCGCTGGCCAATCTGGCGGGCAAGGGCATCACCCTGCTGATCCCGCT
>NZ_JBSGEL010000124.1:0-13145 GCF_053602875.1 Kitasatospora sp. NPDC004289
CAAGGAGGTGGGAGTGCTCATCTCGAAGCAGGCTTCCCGCTTAGATGCTTTCAGCGGTTATCCCTCCCGAACGTAGCCAACCAGCCATGCCCTTGCCCAGCCCACCTTGGTGATGTCGGTGCTCGCCAGGCTGCTGGCCCCGAAGTTGGCCAGGCCCTTGCGCACCGCCACGATGCTCGGGCGCTGGTAGAGCTCCAGGGTGTGGGCCAGCTCCCAGATCTTGGCGTCGGCCTCGTTGTAGAGCTTGTCGGCCTCGGCCCTGTCCAGCGTCCCGGCGGCGGTGCGCAGCAGGGTGTCGATCTCCGGGGTGGCCAGCTTGGAGTAGTTCCCGAACACGTTGTCGCCCTGCGGGGCGCGGTAGTTGGGGACGCCGGCGGAGAGCGGGAAGGAGCCGGTGTTCCGCCAGCTGGCCAGGTCGAACTTGCCCTGGTTGATGTACTTGGCGAAGTACTCCTTGCTCGGCACCTTGTCCAGGGTGAGCTTCACGCCGACCTGCTGGAGCATCGACTGCACGGCGGCGGCCATGTCGAGCTGGGCCTGGGCCGAGCCGTCGCTGAGCACGTAGTGCAGCTCCAGCGCGGCACCGTCCTTGGTGCGCGGCTGGCCGGCCGCCGGCTCCTTCCAACCCGCCTTCTCCAGCAGCTCCTTGGCCTTGGCCGGGTCGGGCTTGGCCCAGTCGCCGGAGTTGTTCCGGTAGCCGCTCTGGTTGGTCATGTAGAGGTGGTTGTCGAGCGGCTTGAACTCCACCGGCACGCCCGCGTTCACGATCTTGATCAGCGCGGTGCGGTCCAGCGCCTTGGTGAGTGCCTGACGCACCGTCTGGTCGGCCAGCGCGCCGTTGCCGCCGAAGGAGATGTGCACCTCGTCCCACGGGGTGCCGGTGCGGATGACGCCGTCCTTGGCGTCCTTCAGCTGGCCGTAGGCGGTCGCGGTGCCGGCCGAGGCGTAGTCCACCTCGTTGTTGAGGAAGGCCTGGGTGATCGCGGAGCTGGCCAGCACCCGGTAGATGATCTTCTCCAGCTTGGGCTTCGGGCCCCACCACTCCGAGTTGGGCACCAGGGTGATGGTCTGCGCGGTCTTGTTCAGCTCCCCGATCTTGAACGGGCCGCTCCAGACCGGGACCTTCTCGACCCAGCCGTCGTTGAACGCCTCCGGGGTGGAGATCCCGGAGGCCGGCAGCAGCGGGTTGAAGAGGTTCTGCCAGTCCGCGTACGGCTTGTCGAAGGTGACCTTCACCTCCAGGGCGTCCGCGCCCTGCTCCACGCCGGAGATCTGCTCGTAGCCGGAGGAGTCGGCGATGTTGTAGGCCGGGTCCTTGCCGTTGGTGGCCTTCCAGACCGCCTTGAAGTCCTCGGCGCTCAGCGGCTTGCCGTCCGACCACTTGGCCTTCGGGTTGAGCTTGTAGGTCACCACCTGCGGCGACTTGGAGGTCACCTCGGCCGAGGCCAGGTACTCCGGCACCGGGGTGAAGACGCCCTTGGCGTCGGTGCGGAACAGCTGGGCCTGGGTGTAGCCCATGATCTCGACCGCGTCGCCGTACCGGCCGTCCACCTGGTACGGGTTCCACTGGGTGATCCACTGCTGCAGCGGAGGGTGGAACTCGCCGCCGTCCCGGATCTTGTCCAGCGGCTGCGGGTTGTTGTCCTCCGCGTCCTGGGTCGGCACCACGTTCTTCGCCACGTCGCCACCCGAGCCGGAGCCGGCCGAGCTGCAGCCGGTGACGGCGAGCGCCACGGCGGCGGCGAGCACGGCGAAACGGCGTAGGCGGGTGCTGGTGATGGAGTCCATGGGGTTCCCCCGGGAGATAGAGATTTTGGGTGCCGCCAGGTGTGGCGGGAGTTGAACGTGGGCAGCCAAGCGGTGTTCGGCCAGCAGAACGTAACAGCGGATCAGTGCTTCTACCAGGGGGTCTCATCCACACCTGATCAGACCGACACGTGGCGCAATACGGCGGCAACGTGCGCTTCGTAGTGCGCTGGAACACTGATCCAACCCACCTCAGAACAAAGGTAATTCGTCATGTCATCCAGGGTGCCGAGACCCGGCTCCGGTGGTGCGCGGTGATCCGCTACATAGCCAAGCGGCTCGGCTACCACGCCGTCCTGCTGGTCGTCGCCGTCTTCCTCGCCTACGCGCTCGCCAGTGCCGCGCTCGGCCCCCGGGCCTACTTCGAGGCCAAGCAGCCGCGCCCCTCCGCCGCCTCGGTGGACCGCCAGCTGACCGAGCTGAACATCAACGACCGCACCCCCGTGGTGGAGCGCTTCGGCACCTGGGCCGAGGGCCTGGTGTTCCACGCCGACCTCGGCCGCACCATCCACGACACCTCGGTGAACGAGGACTTCGGCCGGCGGATCTGGGTCTCGCTGCGGCTGCTGCTGGTCGGCAGCCTGCTCGGCATGGTGCTCGGCGTCGCGGTCGGCGTCTGGGGCGCGGTGCGCCAGTACCGGTTCTCCGACCAGGCGTTGACCCTCACCTCCTTCGTGCTGCTCTCCACCCCGGTCTTCCTGCTGGCCCTGCTGCTGAAGAACGGCGCGATCGCCGCCAAGGACGCGGCCGGCCACGAGGTGATCCCGTTCACCGGCTACGAGACCCCCGGCCTGACCGGCGGCATCGGCGCCCACCTGGCCGACTGGGGCCTGCACCTGCTGCTGCCCACCCTCTCGCTGGCCCTCGGCGGCCTGGCCGTCTACAGCCGCTACCAGCGCGCCACCATGCTGGACGTGCTCGGCTCCGACTACCTGCGCACCGCCGAGGCGAAGGGCCTGACCAGGCGTCAGGCCCTGCTCAAGCACGGGCTGCGGACCGCGATCATCCCGATGACCACGATGTTCGCCTACAGCTTCCTGGGCATCTTCACCGGCGCCGCCTTCACCGAGACCATCTTCGGCTGGCACGGCATGGGGGAGTGGTTCATCCAGGCGATCAACGAGCAGGACATCAACTCGGTGGTCGCGGTCAACCTGTTCGCCGCGGTGGTGGTGCTGGCCTCCGGCTTCCTGGCCGACCTGCTCACCGCCGCCCTCGACCCCCGGGTCAGGTCCTGATGACTGCCGTGCTCCCGCTCGCCCCGGCCGAAACGGCCGCCCCCGCAGGCCGCTCGCGCCTGGTGCTGCGCCGCCTGCTGGCCGCCCGCGGGGTCGTGATCGGCGCCGTCACGGTGCTGCTGCTCTTCCTGCTGGCCTTCCTCGGCCCGTACCTGACGCCCTGGGACTACGCCGCTCCGGACTACACCGCGCTGCGCCAACCGCCCTCCGGCCAGCACTGGTTCGGCACCAACGGGCTCGGCCAGGACGTCTTCGCGCAGACCGTCCGGGGCCTGCAGAAGTCCCTGGTGATCGGCCTGCTGGTGGCGGTCTTCTCCACCGTGCTGGCCGGCCTGGTCGGTGCCTGCGCCGGATACTTCGGCGGCTGGGTGGACCGCTGCCTGACCTTCCTGGTCGACCTGATGCTGGTCTTCCCCAGCTTCCTGATCATCACCATCATCTCGCCCCGGCTGAAGGGCTCCGGCTGGATCGCCTTCGTCGTCCTGCTGGCCGTCTTCAACTGGATGATCACCGCCCGGGTGGTCCGCTCGATGACCCGCTCGCTGCGCGAGCGCGAGTTCGTCCGGGCCGCCCGCTTCATGGGCGTCCACCCCCTGCGGATCATCCTGCGCCACATCCTGCCGAACGTCGCCTCCTTCCTGATCACCGACGCCACCATCACCGTCGGCGGTGCCGTGATGAGTGAGGCCGCCCTCTCCTACTTCGGCTTCGGCGTCCGCGCCCCCGACGTCTCGCTCGGCACCCTGCTCGCCGCCGGCACCGACCAGGCCCCGGTCTTCCCCTGGCTGTTCTACTTCGCCGCCGCCCTGCTGGTCCTCTTCGTCCTCGCCGTCAACCTGATCGGCGACGGCCTGCGCGACGCCCTCGACCCCACCTCCCGGAGTTCCCAGTGACCACCCCTCTGCTCGAAGTCGCCGACCTCGCCGTCGACTTCGGTTCCCAGCCGGCGGTCCGGGGGGTCGACCTGACGCTGCGTCGCGGGGAGACCCTCGGGATCGTCGGTGAGTCCGGCTCCGGCAAGTCCGTGACCGCGCTGGCCGTGCTCGGCCTGCTGCCGGGTGCCGCACGGGTCAAGGGCTCCGTACGCCTCGAAGGCCGCGAACTGGTCGGACTGCCCAGCCGTGAACTCGCGGGCCTGCGCGGCAACAAGGTGGCGATGGTCTTCCAGGACCCGCTCTCCGCCTTCACCCCGGTCTACCGGATCGGCGACCAGATCGTCGAGGCGATCCGGGTGCACCAGAAGCTGGACCGGGCGGCAGCCCGTACCAGGGCCGCCGAGCTCCTCGACCTGGTCGGCATCCCCGACCCCCGCCGGGCCCTGGACTCCTTCCCGCACGAGTTCTCCGGCGGCATGCGACAGCGCGCGATGATCGCCATGGCCATCGCCAACGACCCGGACATCCTGCTCGCCGACGAGCCCACCACCGCCCTGGATGTCACCATCCAGGCCCAGGTGCTGGACGTGCTGCGCACCGCCCAGCGCGAGACCGGCGCGGCCCTGGTGCTGGTCAGCCACGACCTCGGCGTGATCGCCGGGATGGCCGACCGGGTCGCCGTGATGTACGCGGGCCGGGTGGTGGAGACCGCCCCGGTGGACGAGCTCTTCGCCCACCCCCGCCACCCCTACACCCTCGGCCTGATCGGCGCGGTGCCCCGGCTGGACGGCGCCCGCGGCGCCCTGGTGCCGATCCCCGGCCAGCCGCCCGCCCCGGGGACGCTCGGCGGCGGCTGCCCGTTCGCCGACCGCTGCCCGCTGGTGGAGGACCGCTGCCGTACCGAGGAGCCCGCGCTCACCGGCGACGGCGACCACCTCGCGGCCTGCCTGCGCGCCGACTTCCTGGCCGCCACCCGCCCGGCCCCGCAGGAGGTCTACCCCGTCCCGCCGCTGCCCGAGCCCGACCTGACGCCCCGTGAGGAGCGCGAGCAGGTGCTCGCCGTCACCGGCCTGACCAAGACCTTCCCGGTGCTCAAGGGCACCGTCTTCAAGCGCCGGGTCGGTTCGGTGCACGCGGTGGACGGCGTCGAGCTGGACCTGCGCCGCGGCGAGACCCTCGGCCTGGTCGGGGAGTCCGGCTCCGGCAAGTCCACCACCCTGTTCGAACTGCTCGGCCTGACCGCCCCCGAGGCCGGCCGGATCGAACTGCTCGGCCACGACACCGCCACCCTCACCAAGGCCGACGCCCACCGCCTGCGCGGCGAGGTGCAGATCGTCTTCCAGGACCCGATGGCCAGCCTCGACCCGCGCCAGCCGGTCGGCGACATCATCGCCGAACCGCTGCTCGCCCAGCGCGCCCCGCGCGAGCTGATCGACCGTCGGATCCCCCAGCTGCTCCGCCAGGTCGGCCTGGACCCGGCCCACGCCGGCCGCTACCCGCACCAGTTCTCCGGCGGCCAGCGGCAGCGGATCTCCATCGCCCGGGCGCTCGCCGTCGAGCCCAAGCTCCTGGTCCTCGACGAACCGGTATCCGCCCTGGACGTCTCGGTCCAGGCCGGCGTGCTCAACCTGCTCCAGCAGCTCAAGGCCGACCTCGGCCTGGCCTACCTCTTCGTCTCGCACGACCTCTCGGTGATCCGCCACCTCTGCGACCGGGTCAGCGTGATGTACCTCGGCCGCACCGTCGAACAGGGCCCGGTCGCCGAGGTCCTCGACCACCCCCGCCACCCCTACACCCGGGCCCTGCGCTCCGCCGTCCCGCTCCCCGACCCGGCCGCCGAACGCGCCCGCACCCGCACCCTCCTCCCCGGCGACCCGCCCTCCCCGACCGAACGCCACACCGGCTGCGCCTTCCGCACCCGCTGCCCGCTCTACGCCGAACTCCCGCCGGAGAAGCGCCCGGTGTGCGAGCAGACGACCCCGCCGCTCACCGACGGAGTCGCCTGCCACCACGCCTGACCGGGGCCGCCTCCGGTCAGGCGCTGCGCAGCTGCCGGGGGAACCAGGGGTCGCCGACCAGCTTCGGGCCGTCCGGGGTGTGCAGGGTGAGGGACTGCGGGGAGGTGGAGTACTCGGCGAGGGAGACGGAGCCGTGCCGGGTCTCCAGCTCGGCCTCGATCCAGACCGGGAGCTTGCGCAGCTTGCGGCGCAGCAGCAGGGCGTCCCGGCGGCTGAACGGGAGCGGGCTGCGCAGCAGCAGGCGCAGCGGGCTCTCGGGGGCGGTGACGGGGACGCCGGTGGCGAGTTCGCAGCCGACGGCGCCGATGGGGCCCCAGCTGAGGTTGTAGCTCTCGACCACCGCGCCGGCCTCCGGGAGGACCGCCAGGGCGGGCACTCCGAGCTGCCGGTCCTCTGGCAACTGCGCGAGGCGGTCCGGGAGTTGCTCGGGGGCGAGGGTGAGGGCGACGGCCGAGCGCGGGGCGTAGGCGGCGACCCGCTGGTCCGGCCGGGGGCCGTGCAGGGCGACCGGGATCCAGCTCTCGGCGGTGGCCGAGCCGTCCCGGGTGCAGTGCACCCGGGTGGGGGAGAGGCCGGCGATGGCCGGGGCGCGGCGGACGGTGACCCAGGGGTTGCCGCGCAGCAGGGTGCGGGCCCAGGTGGGCAGCGGCTCGCCGCCGGAGACCGTGCGCCGCAGGGAGGAGGGGCAGTGCAGCAGCAGCAGGTCGTGCGCGGTGGGCGTCCGGCCGTCCATCGCCGGGACCGGCCCGACCACCCGGCGGGGGCGGCCCGGGTGCTCGTCGGGGTCGTCGGCCCTGCGGCGGCGGCGCGGCACTGCGGTGGTCATCGGGGTTCTCCTTCTTGAATTGTGGTGCCGTCAGACGGCGTTGAGGCCGTGGCGGGTGAAGACGCCGCGGGCGGCGGCCACCTGCTCGGGGGTCGGCGAGGGGGTGTCGGCGAGCGCGAAGTCCTGGCCCAGTGCCTCGTACTTGGCCGCCCCCAGCTTGTGGAAGGGCAGCACGTCCACCCGGGAGACGTTGCCCAGCGAGGCGGCGAAGCCGGCCACGCCCTCGACGTTGTCGACCGGATCGGTCAGCCCGGGTACCAGCACGAAGCGGAGCCAGACCTCCTTGCCGAGGTCGGCGAGCCGCCGGGCGAAGTCCAGGGTGGGCTCCAACGGCCTCCCGGTGACCTTGCGGTAGAGCTCGCGGTCCCAGGACTTGATGTCCAGCAGCACCAGGTCGACGTCGGCCAGCATGTCGTCGGTGGCCCGGGCGCCGAGGAAGCCGGAGGTGTCCAGCGCGGTGTGCAGGCCGAGTTCGTGCTTGTAGCGGTGGAACAGCTCGCCGGCGAAGGCCGGTTGGAGCAGCGGCTCGCCGCCGCTGATGGTGGCGCCGCCGCCGGAGGCCCGGATGAAGGTGGTGTACTTCGCGGCCTCGGCCACCACCGCGTCGGCGGTGGTGCGCCTGCCGTTGCGCATCTTCATGGTGTCGGGGTTGTGGCAGTACAGGCAGGTCAGCGGGCACCCGGCCAGGAAGGTGACGAACCGGGTGCCCGGGCCGTCCACACCGGTGGAGAGGTCCCAGGAGTGCACCGAGCCGGTGAGCGCACCGGTGAGCGCGCCGACGGGGATCTCGGTTCCGAGGGTGACGGCCATGACGGGATCTCCTGCCTAGAGCGAGCCGTGGAACGTGCGGTTGAGCACGTCGAGCTGCTGTTCGCGGGTCAGCCGGACGAAGTTGACGGCGTATCCGCTCACCCGGATGGTCAGCTGCGGGTAGTTCTCCGGGTGCTCCATGGCGTCCAGCAGCGTGTCGCGGTTGAGCACGTTGACGTTCATGTGGAAGCCGTCGGAGGCCATGTAGCCGTCCAGCACGCCCGCGAGGTTCTTCACCCGCTCCTCGGGGGTGCGGCCGAGCGCGTCGGGGGTGACGGTGTTGGTCAGCGAGATGCCGTCCTCGGCGTGCTCGTACGGCAGCTTGGCGACCGACAGGGCGCTGGCCACGTAGCCGTGCGCGTCCCGGCCGTTCATCGGGTTGGCGCCCGGGGAGAACGGCTCGCCGGCCCGGCGGCCGTCGGGGGTGTTGCCGGTCTTCTTGCCGTAGACCACGTTGGAGGTGATGGTCAGCACCGACTGGGTGTGCTCGGCGTTCCGGTAGGTCGGGTGCTTGCGCACCTTCTTCATGAACTCCTCGACCAGCCAGACGGCGATGGAGTCCACCCGGTCGTCGTTGTTGCCGTAGGCCGGGTACTCGCCGTCGATCAGGTAGTCGGTGACCAGGCCGCTCTCGTCCCGCACCGGGGTGACCTTGGCGTGCTTGATGGCCGAGAGCGAGTCGGCGGCCACCGAGAGGCCGGCGATGCCGCAGGCCATGGTGCGGCGGACGGCGCGGTCGTGCAGCGCCATCTCGATCCGCTCGTAGGCGTAGCGGTCGTGCATGTAGTGGATGACGTTGAGCGCGTGGACGTAGGTCTCGGCCAGCCACTCCATCTGCTGGTCGAAGCGGGCCATCACCTCGTCGTAGTCCAGGACCTCGGAGGTGATCGGGCCGCTCTCCGGGCCGACCTGGGCGCCGGACTTCTCGTCCCGGCCGCCGTTGACCGCGTAGAGCAGGGTCTTGGCGAGGTTCACCCGGGCGCCGAAGAACTGCATCTGCTTGCCGACCGCCATGGCCGAGACGCAGCAGGCGATCGCGGTGTCGTCGCCGAAGCGCGGGCGCATCAGCTCGTCCGACTCGTACTGCACGCTGGAGGTGTCGATCGACACCTGGGCGCAGAACTCCTTGAAGCCCTGCGGCAGTTGCGGCGACCAGAAGACCGTCATGTTCGGCTCGGGGGCCGGGCCGAGGTTGTAGAGGGTCTGCAGGTAGCGGAACGAGGTCCTGGTCACCAGCGGGCGGCCGTCCTCGCCGACGCCGCCGATCGACTCGGTCACCCAGGTCGGGTCGCCGGAGAACAGCTCGTCGTACTCGGGGGTGCGCAGGAAGCGGACGATCCGCAGCTTGACGATGAAGTCGTCCACCAGCTCCTGGGCCTGCTCCTCCGTCAGCACCCCGTTCTCGATGTCCCGCTGGAGGTAGACGTCGACGAAGGTGGAGGTGCGGCCGAGCGACATCGCCGCGCCGTTCTGCTCCTTCACCGCCGCCAGGTAGGCGAAGTACAGCCACTGGATCGCCTCGCGCCCACTGGTGGCCGGCCCGGCGATGTCGTATCCGTAGCTCGCCGCCATCTGCTTGAGCTCGCCCAGCGAGCGGATCTGCTCGGAGAGCTCCTCGCGCTCGCGGATGGTCTCCTCCAGCAGCGCCGGGTCGGTGGGCGCGGCGTCCAGCTCGGCCTTCTCGGCCAGCTTGGCCTCGATCAGCCGGTCCACGCCGTAGAGCGCGACCCGGCGGTAGTCGCCGATGATCCGGCCGCGGCCGTAGGCGTCCGGCAGCCCGGTGACGATGCCGGCCTTGCGGGCGGCCCGGATGGCGGGGGTGTAGGCGTCGAAGACCCCGGCGTTGTGGGTCTTGCGGTACTCGGTGAAGACCTTCTCCAGCTCCGGGTCGACCGGGTAGCCGTACGTCTCCAGGGCGCCGGCCACCATCCGCCAGCCGCCGTAGGGCATGATCGCCCGCTTCAGCGGGGCGTCGGTCTGCAGGCCGACGATCAGGTCCTTGTCCCGGTCGATGTACCCGGGGGCGTGCGCGGTGATGGTTGAGGGGATGTCGTACGCGACGTCGTAGACGCCCTTGGCGCGCTCCTCGGGGAACTTGTCCGTGATGGCCTTCCACACCGCGGTGGTGCGCTCGGTGGGCCCGGCCAGGAAGGAGCTGTCGCCCAGGTACGGGGTGTAGTTCTGCTGGATGAAGTCACGGACGTCGATGGCGTCACGCCACAGCCCGCCCTTGAAGCCCGCCCAGGCGCCGGCGGCCGTCTTCTCGATGTGCTGGGTGCTCATGTCTGCTGCTCCCGCTCTTGGATTCCGAGCCCTACGTGTACATTGTGAATCCATTCACAAAGTCACATGGGCTCGGAAGGTCCTGATTCGTAGGGACTTAGGGCCTCAGACCCGGTCGCCGTAGTAGGCCTGCCGCATCAGCTGCTGCATGTCGGCGATCATCGGCATCCGCGGGTTGGCCGGGGCGCACTGGTCCTCGTAGGCGTACATCGCCTGCTGCGGCAGCGCCTCCAGGAACGACGCCTCGTCAACTCCCGCTCCCTTGAAGGAGTCCGGGATGCCGACCTTGGCCCGCAGCTCCTCGACCGCCTGCGCCAGCGACTCCACGCCCTGCTCCGGGCTGCCGGCCGGCAGGCCGAGCATCTTCGCGATCGCCTGGAACCGCTCCGGGGCCACGTAGCTCCGGTACTTCGGCCAGCTGGTCACCTTGGACGGGGCCGCGCCGTTGTAGCGGATCACCTGCGGCAGCAGGATCGCGTTGGTCCGGCCGTGCGCGACGTGGAAGGTGGCGCCCAGGGTGTGCGCCATCGCGTGCACCACGCCGAGGAAGGCGGAGCCGAAGGCCATCCCGGCGATGGTCCCGGCGTTGTGCATCTTCTCCCGGGCCACCGGGCTGTTCGGGCCGTCGGTGACGGCCTGCTCCAGGTTCTCGAAGATCAGCTTGATGCCCTGCAGGGCCAGCCCGTCGGTGAAGTCGTTGGCGTAGACCGAGACGTAGGTCTCGATGCAGTGCGTCAGGGCGTCGAAGCCGGAGTCGGCGGTCACGTCCTTCGGCAGGTTCGTGGTGAGCGCCGGGTCGCAGATGGCCACGCTCGGGGTCAGCGCGTAGTCCGCCAGCGGGTACTTCTGGCCGGTGGCCGAGTCGGTGATCACCGCGAACGGGGTGACCTCCGAACCGGTGCCCGAGGTGGTCGGGATGCAGACCAGCTTGGCCTTCTCACCCAGGTCGGGGAAGGTGAAGGCGCGCTTGCGGATGTCGAAGAACTTCTCCTTCAGGTCCGCGAAGACCGTCTCGGGGTGCTCGTACATCAGCCACATCACCTTGGCCGCGTCCATCGGCGAGCCGCCGCCCAGCGCGATGATGGTGTCCGGCCGGAAGCCGCGCATCAGCTCGGCGCCCTTCTCCACCGTGTCGATGCTCGGGTTCGGCTCGACGAAGTCGATCACCCGCACCTCGACCGGCTCGGAGCGGCGGGCCAGGATGCTCCGCACCCGTTCCACGTGCCCGATCTCCACCATGGTCCGGTCGGTCACGATGACCACCTTGCGGGCACCGCGCATGTCGGCCAGGTACTTGACGGAGTTGCGCTCGAAGAAGACCTTCGGCGGGATCTTGAACCACTGCATGTTGGTGTTGCGCCGCCCGATCCGCTTGATGTTCACGAGGTTGAGCGCGGTCACGTTCCCGGAGACCGAGTTGGCCCCGTACGAGCCGCAGCCCAGCGTCAGCGAGGGCATGAAGGCGTTGTAGACGTCGCCGATGCCGCCCTGCGAGCTGGGTGCGTTCCAGATCACCCGGCAGGCCTTGACGGCGTGTCCGAACTCCTCGGCGAAGGCCTCGTCCTCGGTGTGCACCGCGGCCGAGTGGCCCAGCCCGTGGAACTCCACCATCTCGGTGGCCAGCTTCAGCCCCTGCTCCCGGGTCTCCGCCCTCAGCACCGCCAGCACCGGGCAGAGCTTCTCCCGGGTCAGCGGCTCCTGCGGCCCGACCGAGCCCACCTCGACCAGGATGATCGAGGTCTCCGCCGGCACCTCGAAGCCCGCCGCCTCGGCGATCTGCTGCGGCGACCGGCCGACCACGGCCGCGTTCAGCTTGGCCCCCGCGCAGTTGCGGTCCTCGCCGACCCCGAAGACGTACGCCTCCAGCAGCGCCTTCTCCGCCTCGGTCGCCACGTACGCCTTGAGCTTGCGGAACTCGGCCATCGCCGGCCCGTAGACCTCCTGGTCGAGGATCACCGCCTGCTCGGAGGCGCAGATCATCCCGTTGTCGAAGGACTTGGAGACCACCACGTCGTTGACGGCCCGCTTGAGGTCCGCGCTCTTCTCGATGTACGCGGGCACGTTCCCGGCGCCGACCCCGAGGGCCGGCTTGCCGCAGGAGTAGGCCGCCTTCACCATCGCGTTCCCGCCGGTGGCCAGGATGGTGGCCACCCCCGGGTGGTTCATCAGCGCGCCGGTGGCCTCCATCGAGGGCTGCTCGATCCACTGCACGCAGTGCGCCGGAGCCCCGGCCGCGACCGCCGCGTCCCGGACGATCCGGGCCGCCTCGGCGGAACAGCCCTGCGCCGAGGGGTGGAAGCCGAAGACGATCGGGTTGCGGGTCTTCAGCGCCACCAGCGCCTTGAAGATGGTGGTCGAGGTCGGGTTGGTGACGGGCGTGACGCCGGCGACCACGCCGACCGGCTCGGCGATCTCCACGATCCCGTCGATCTCGTCCCGACGCACCACCCCGACGGTCTTCATGTCCGCCATCGAATGGGTGACGTGCTCGCACGCGAAGATGTTCTTCACGGCCTTGTCCTCGAACACCCCGCGCCCGGTCTCCTCGACCGCCATCACCGCCAGCCGGGTGTGCGCGGCCAGTGCGGCCAGCGAAGCCTTCTTGACGATGTGGTCGACCTGCTCCTGGGTGAAGCCCGCGTACTCCCGCAGGGCCTCCTGACCACGGGTCACCAGGATGTCGACCGCTGCCGCGGCCTCGGACGGGGCGGGGGTCTCGGTCGCTGCGGCTGCGGACTTCTGGCGGGCCATCTCGCTCACCTCGGGGGACGAGTGCTGCGTGGCGCCCCGGCGACGCTGCCGGAGGCGGCTGACAGCTCCACCCTCCGTCTGCGGCAGATCAGGCGGCTACGGGCCTTGGCACGTACTTCCGAGGGACCAAGGGCTCCACCTCCGGGAGCCGTTCGGGCAGGTGGCGGCGTACGGTGGCAGTGCAGTGCGGACCGACCCGAGGAGGACGGCATGGGCATCTTGGACAGGTTCCGGCACAAGGCCCAGGACACGCTGGACCCGAGCGAACGCCAGCGCCTCGCCCACGACGAGGCCGCCGACGCGTTCGCCGACACCCCGCAGCGCTCGGCGATGGAACGGATCGAATCCACCGAGGACGACCGCCGCGCCGCCGACCAGATGACCGCCGAAGGCGACCCCTGGGACTAGCGGGCTGACGGTCGGCAGGGCAAGCGCTCAGGGGCGCGAGGAACTGCGCGAATCGGAAGGCGGCTCACCTGCAACTGAGGCTCCGTCAGCCAGTTGCACGTGCTGCCGTCCCCCTTCGCGCAGTTCCTCG
>NZ_JBSGEL010000125.1:0-12861 GCF_053602875.1 Kitasatospora sp. NPDC004289
ATCCCCGCAGGTCGGCGCCCTGAACGGTCACCGTGACGGTCTTCTCCGCCGCCGGCACCTGCGCGGAGGCGGTCCCTGCGGCCGTGAACCCGAAGACCGCCACGGTGGCCATCGCCACCGCGGCCCGGACCCACCGGCCCGACAACGACGCGATCGACTTCATAACAGCACTCCTGTCGGTTATTTGGACGGACAGTGTGCAGAGGACCGGCCTTTCGCCGTGTTCCCCTGCACGGCTGAGCACGGAGAAAGCTATCCCTCCGCCGCCGCCCGTCCAAGCCCCCGATTCCGGCCACTCACAGCCTGTCCGGATTTCCCTCCGGAATTGTCAATCCCGGTTCCATCTCCTCCAGTTGGTGCACAATTCAGCTTCGGGCAACCGCCTGCGCACGCGCAGGGCAGCGGGGCCTGCCCGTTCGGGCAGTGTCGCGGGGCCGCGGGCGATCGCCGCCGGTCCGGCGTTGACAGTGCAGTTGGTCTAGTCCATTTTGGTGGGAGATCACCGATAGCCTCAACTCGAGGACTTCACTGCGGCTTTGAGAGCCGCGCGGCTTTGCCATGATCAGACGGAGAGTCCCGCAGCATGCAACGAGTCTGCCTCGCCCTGCCCACCATGCGTCCGTGCCCCGAAACCATCGTGGACCTCGCCGAGGAGGCGGCCTACGCCGTCGCGACCTTCGGGGTCGAGGTGCACCTCCTGGTCCTCGACACCACCGCCGCCGAGGCGTTCGCGAGCAACGCGGAGGCCGTGGCCGCCCTGACCCCCGCCCCCGGTGTCTTCGTCCACCACCTCGGCGAGGAGCAGCAGCGGCAGTGGCTGCGCGGGGCGGCGGAGCGCTCCGGCTCCTCCGCCGATCCGGAGCTGCTGCTGGAGCTGATGCTGCCGCCGGCCGTCGCGTACGGCTCCTGCGTCAACCGGCTGTTCCTGGGTGCGGCTGCGCTCGGCTGCACCTCGGTGCACCTGCGCAACGACGACTTCGAGTACCAGACCCAGGACGGGCAGAAGCTCTACCCGATCCACCACGAGCTGCTCTCGATCGGCCGCCCGGCCGGCGAGGCGGTCGCCGGGGTGACCGTCTCCGAGCTCGACCCGGCGGACGCGGCGATGCCGGTGATGGTGGTCAGCGGCTCGTTCATCGGCGAACTCAACGTGGACATCGGCGAGATCCGCGAGCTGGACCCGCAGGTCTACCACGACCTGGTGCGCCTGTGGACCCCGCCGGTCTGGCCGGACGAGGACCGGGACGCGATGGTCGACCTCTCCTTCAAGGGGGTCGGCGCCGAGCCCTTCGACACCGACCACTCGGTGCTCGGCGTGCCGGACATCTGGAACGTCTACATGTGCAACGTCGCCCTGGACCACCGGGCCTACGAGGTGCTGCCGCTGCTGCCCTCGGTGGACACCCTCGGCTGCGACTACGCGCTGCTGCACGCCCTGGTCCACTCCCGCACGCCCGGCGTCGTCCACAACCGGCACATCGTCAACTACTACACGCCCGAGCGCCGCGTAGGCGCCGGGTTCGTCAACTACCAGCTGCGGTTCGTGAAGCTGCTGCTCTCGATGCTGTACCTGTACCCGGTCTACGGCGGGATGATCGACCTCGGGCGCGGGCTGCTGAACGAGCGCGACGAGCTGAAGGTGGAGCCGATCCTGGAGCTGGTGCGCGGCACCTTCGACTGGGACCGGTCCGGGAACGAGCACACCCTGGACCTGGCCGAGGCCGCCTACCGCAAGCTGGGCGGCAAGTACGCCGAGCTCGCCGACGTGGTGGTCGAGCGCCGGCAGCAGCTGCTGGACGAGGCCCAGGAGGACGCCGAGCGCTGGGCGGTGCTGATCGAGGCCTGGGCCGGGATGGTGGCGGCCACCCGCGCCCACGGGTTCGGCCTCAACTCCCCTGAGGTGGCGGCCGAGTGAGTGCGCAGTACCTGATCCGGCAGCTGGCCGACGGCGACTGGGACGCCGTGGTCGCCCTGGAGCACGACGCCTACGCCGCCGACGGCCTCTCCGAGGGGCGGGAGGCCCTGCAGTCCCGCGCCCTGGCCTCACCCGCGACCTGCTTCGTGCTGGAGCAGCACGGCGAGGTCCGCGGCTACGCGCTCAGCCTGCCGTACCCGCCGCTGCGCTGCCCGGACCTGGCCCTGCCGGAGTCCACCGCGTTCGAGTCCGGGAACCTGCACATGCACGACATGGTGATCGCCGAGGACCTCCGCGGCCGGGACGTCGCGGAGGCGTTCATGCGCTACGTCCAGGCCCGGGCGGCGGAGGCGGGCTTCGAGGAGATCTCCATGGTGGCGGTGCGCGGCACCGACATCCTGCTGCGGCTGATGGGCTACCGCGCCCACCGCGAGGTGGCCGTCCCCGAGTCCTACGGGCGGCGGGCGGTCTACATGTCGATGCCGCTGGGGTGAGCGCCGGCACGAGCGGCCGCCCCCGGCCGGGGCGTCTCTGCGGGGGCACCCCGGCCGGGGGCGGCCGTGGCGTCTCACAACTCCGGTGCGCACCAGACGTGTTGGCGAACGGTGACGGGAAGGTCCAGGTCCGCGGCGACCGCCGCGCGGTACGGGCCCGGCACCGGGACGTCGGCCAGCCAGAGCGGCCCGGAGCCCAGGGGGCCCGCGTCGGGCAGGCGCAGCGGTGAGGGCCCCGCCAGCGCGAGGCCCAGCCCTTGGGCGAGCCGGCCGCCGTGCACCTTCACGACGGCCTCGCGGCGGCACCAGAGCCGGGTGAAGTGCTCGGCGCCCTCCGCCTCGGTGGGGGCTTCGAGGACCAACGCGGCGTCCGCGGGCGGGAAGTGACGGCGGGCGATCCGTGCGCCGACGCCGGGCGGGCGGAGCTCCTCGACGTCCACACCGACGCGGCGCCCTTCGGCGACCGCCAGGACGGCCAGCGCCCCCGAGCCGGACCAGTTGACCTGGAGCACGGGGGCGGAGGACGGGTCGGAGGCCAGGGCGGAGTCGGATGGGGGGACGGGCTCCGGCTTGCCGTGCGGCCCGTGCCGCCAGGCGAGCCGGCCCGCCTCGATGCCGAGCCGAGCGGACACCAGCAGGCGGACGGCACCGCGGGCGACGGTGAAGCGCGCACCCTGCACGGGGTCGTGCGCGGCGTCGGCGCGGGCGAGTTCGGCCGGGTCGAGCAGACCGCGCAGCCGCCGGACGACGGCCGGGGGCTGGTCGGTCGGGATCACCCAGACGTCGACCGGCCCGACGGCGGCACCGGTGGTGTCACCCGCGGTGGTACCGGCTGTGGCGCTCACGTGAGCGTCAGGATGCTGAGCCGCCCCAGGCGCCGGTCGTGGTCGGCCACCAGCAGCGGGCCGCCGCCCCCGGTCTCCGGGTGGCGCGCGAGGTGCTCCGCCAACAGGCTCCAGACGCCGGTGAACGGCTGCCCGGGCGGCGCCGTCGTGCCAACGGCGTCCGTCGCGCCGGCACCATCCGCTGCCTCCGCGCCCACCGCCGTGCCCGCGCCCAGCGCCGTACCCGCACCCACCGTCGTGCCCGCACCCAGCGCCGTCCCGACACGCTCCGGGCCCTCGGTGCGGCCGAGGTCGGCGGCGAGCAACAGCCCGGCGTCGGTGCCGAGTTCGCGGTGCGCGGCGAGGACGGAGGCCAGCGCGAGGGAGCCGTCCGACTGCTCCTCCTGACGCACCCTCAACCCCTCCCCCTCACCCTCCTCGCAGACCAGCACCACGGCGCGGTGCTGCG
This sequence comes from Kitasatospora sp. NPDC004289, assembly GCF_053602875.1. NCBI lineage: Bacteria > Bacillati > Actinomycetota > Actinomycetes > Kitasatosporales > Streptomycetaceae > Kitasatospora > Kitasatospora sp. NPDC004289. Next base: position 3,703 of record NZ_JBSGEL010000125.1, read on the forward strand.
CCGGCAGGGCGACGGACTCGGGGGCCTCGTAGTGCAGGACGCTCTGCTCCGCCAGGACCACCACGGCCCGCCGGCAGCCGCCGGTGCGGTGGTGGGCGGCGGCGATCCGCAGGGCGGTGAACGCGGCCGCGCTGCCCTGGTCGCAGATCGCGAAGGCCATCGGCTGTCCGGGGCAGTGGCGGCTGAGGTACAGCGCGGACGGGGCGGCGGGGCGGACGTCGTGGGAGGAGAAGGCGAGGATCAACAGGTCGGCGGGCTCGTCCTCCGCGAGGACCTTCCCGAGCAGACCGGCGGCCATCTCGCCGTAGTCGTGACCGGCGCCCTCGCGGAGCAGGTCCTCGCGCAGCGGCAGGCCGTACGGGCGGACCAGGTCGCCGACGAAGGTGCGCAGGTCGGGGTGGAGCGAGGCCTCCGAGCGGCCCTCGAACCCGGCAGCGAGCGCCCTGGTGACGCGCAGCCCACGCACCCCGGCGGCACCTGGCACGGACCCGGCCGAGGGCGAAGGCACGGCCGAAGGCGAAGGCGCAGGCGGGGCCGAGGGCGCGGGCACCGGCAGCGACACCGGGTCAGTCCTCCTCGACGATGTGCGCGACGACGTAGTCGGCGAGCCGGTCGATCGAGCGGAGGTCGTCCAGGGCGAGGCGCTCGACGTTGACCTGGATGTCGAGGGTCTCCTCGATCTCCAGTACCAGCTCGATGGTGCCGACCGAGGTGAGGCCGAGGTCGTCGAAGAAGCAGACGTTGTCGAGGTTCTCCGGGAGCTCGACGGTGAGGACGCGCGGCAGCGCCTCCTCGATTCCCCGCCGGACCCGGGCGCGCAGCTCGGCGTCGACCGGTCCGGTGGTGGAGGGTGCGGAGTCTGACATGGGTGAACCGTCCGTGGTGGGCGAAGGGTGGCGGGCGCCGGGCGGCGCGCCGGACCGGGGCGCACGGCGCGCTGACGGCACGTCAGTGCTGCAGGACCATGGCCGAGAAGGTGGCGCCGATGCCAGCGGCGGCGATCAGGTAGTGATCGCCCGGCCGGAGCGCTCCGCCCATGGTGGCGGTGCGGAGGTTGACGAAGGCGTCTGCGGCCAAACTGTGCCCCACCGCGGGCACGTTGTCCAGCACGACCCGCTCCACAGGATAGTCCAGTTCGCGGCAAATCATGCGCCAGGAAGCCTGGTTGACGTTGTGCGGAAGCAGCAGAGAAATCTCGGAGAGGTTTAGACCAGCCTGGTCGACCGCTGCCTGCAGGGTCTCGATCATGGTGGGCTGGTACTCCCGCTGGTACCGGGTCAGCAGCTCGGGGTCCTCGGCCAGCCGGCCGTCGAACTCCGGCCGCTGGCGCACCACGTAGGAGACCACCCGGTCCCGCGTGCCGCCGAGGCTGACCAGGCAGGCCGCCGAGGCCTCCGCGCAGATCGAGGTGTCCGGGACGAGCTGGGCGTCCCGGGTGAAGGTCTTCTCCCCCGCCACCACCAGGGCCAGCGCCGTGGGGTCGCCGTCGTCGGCCAGCAGGCGGCCCGCCAGGTCGACGGCCAACAGTGAGGTGGCGCAGGCCTGTTGGGTGACGGTGAACGCCGTGGCGCCGGTCAGGCCGAAGCGCTCGGCCAGCTCCTGGAGCGGGTTGAGCGGATAGGGCACCACGACCGGCATGCCGCGCGCGTGCAGCAGGTACCGGACCCGGTGCTCGTTGCCGCGCAGCTCGGGCAGGGCCCGGACGGCGGCGTCCAGCAGGTCGGGCAGCGTCCCGTCCGGGTCCAGGCGCACCTGGTCCAGGCCGTGGAAGCGGCGGAAGAGTCGAAGTTGACGTGGGGTCAGGCCGATCCGGGCGCCCACGTCCTCGATCGATTCGATCCGTGGGGGGAGGTGGACGGCCACTGCCTCCAGTGCGGTCACCGGGCTAGTATTCCCACGCCCGGCAGGTCGCACAAGTGATCAACGACCCGGTGCCTTCCCCTTCCGCCCCCGTGCCGTCGAGCAGGTGGAGCCCCTTCATGCCTGATGCAGAGCCTTCCTTCGTACACCCCGATCTCGATCCGGAGCTGGTGGCCGCGCTCGTCGAGGCCGCCGACGCACTGCCCGAATGGGCAGAGTCGGTGGTCCCGCAGGCTCGTCTGGACGCCGATCTGGCGCTGGACGAGAGCGAGTTCGCCGTCCTGGACACCCTGCTGCGGGTGCGCTTCGGTGCCGACCTGGCTGCCCTGCGGGCCGGTCTGGACCTGGACGCGCTGGCGGCCCTGACCGTCGCCGACCTGATGGGGCTGGTGCGCCGGTGAGCCGCTTCCTGCTGGTGATGCCCCCGCTCGCCGGGCACGTCAACCCGGCCGCCGGGATCGCCGCCGAACTGGCCGCCCGCGGCCACCAGGTGGCCTGGACCGGGACCGAGACGGTGCTGGAGCCGCTGCTCGGCCCGCGGGCCACGGTGTTCGGGACCGGCACCCGCGCGTTCCGGGCGCTCGGCGGCCACGGCCTGGCCTCGGTCCGCTCGCTCTGGGAGGGCTTCGTGGTCCCCTACGCGAAGTTCACCATGAAGCCGCTGGACGCCGTGGTCCGCGAGTACCGGCCCGACGTGCTGCTGGTCGACCAGTACACCCCGGCCGGCGCCCTGCTGGCGCACCGTCACGGGCTGCCCTGGGCGAGCTTCGCCCCGGGGGCGATGGAGCTGGGCCGCCCGTACCGGGCCCTGCCGCAGGTGGAGGCCTGGATGACGGGCCACCTGGAGGCGCTCTGGCGCCGGGCCCGGCTGCCGGAGGAGGAGTTCACCGATCCTCGCTTCTCGCCGCACCTGGTGGTGGCCACCAGCGGCCGGGCGCTGCTCGCCGAGGACCTGCCGGACACGCCCCGGTACGCCCTGGTGGGGCCGGTGCTGACGGAGCGTCCGGCGGACCCGTCCTTCCCCTGGGAGCGGCTGGACCCGGCCCGGCGCACCGTCCTGGTCACCATGGGCACCCTCTCGGACGCGGTCGGCGCGGACTTCCTGGACCGCACCGTCCGGGCGCTGGCCCGGCACGGCGAGGGCATCCAGGCGGTGGTGGCCGCGTCCGCCGGGGCACTGCCGACTGCCCTTCCGGACACGGTGGTCGCGGTGGAGCGGGCACCGGTCCTGGAGCTGCTGTCGAGGGGCTCGCTGGACGCGGTCCTCTGCCATGGTGGAATGAACACCGTGGGCGAAGCACTGGCCCACGGTGTCCCCCTGCTCCTGGCGCCGATCCGCAACGACCAGCCCTTCGTGGCTCAGCGGGTCGCCGAGGCCGGGGCCGGTCTGCGGGTGCCCTTCACCCGGGCCTCCCCCGCGACCGTCGCCGAGCGGCTCCGACAGGTGCTCGACGATCCCTCCTTCCGCACGGCCGCGCAGCGGCTCGGCCGTGAACTGCTGGCCGGAGGCGGGGCGGTGACGGCCGCCGACCGCCTGGAGGCGCTGGCCGCCGGCACGCCCGCATCCCCTTCGCACTGAACCGTTCCACCGCTCACTGGAGTTCTGGTTGATCGAGACCAAGGGCCTTCGCAAGTCCTATCCGTCCGGACGACGCGGCCGCACCGTGGTCGACGCCGTCCGCGGCATCGACCTGGCCGTCGGGGGAGGCGAGATCTTCGGACTCCTCGGCCCCAACGGCGCCGGGAAGACCACCACCCTGCGCATGCTGGCCACCCTGATCCGCCCCGACGGGGGCGAGGCCAGGATCGCCGGGGCGGATCTGCTGGCCGACCCGGCCGGCGTCCGCCGCCGGATCGGCTACGTCGCCCAGGGCGGCGGCACCGCCGACACCGTCACCGGCCGCGAGGAGCTGGTGCACCAGGCCCGGCTGTACGGCAGCTCCAGGGCCGAGGCCCGGCGGCAGGCCGAGGACGCGCTGAAGGCCTTCGAGCTCACCGAGTTCGCGGACCGCACCTGCCAGACCTACTCGGGCGGCCAGCGCCGCCGGGTGGACATCGCGCTCGGCGTCATCCACCAGCCGGCCGTGCTCTTCCTCGACGAGCCGACGGTCGGGCTCGACCCGGCCAGCCGCAGCCAGGTGTGGGCCGAGATCAAGCGGCTGCGCACCGAGGGCATGACGGTCGTGGTGACCACCCACTACCTGGACGAGGCCGACGCGCTCTGCGACCGGATCGCGATCGTCGACCGCGGCGAGGTGGTCGCCGAGGGCACCCCCGAGGAGCTCAAGCAGGAGGTCTCCGGGGACGTCGTGGTGCTCACCGGCCTGGACGTCGAGGACGCCGCCGAGGCGCTCGCCGACGCCCCGTACCTGCACCGCACCGAGACCCCCGCCGAGGGCGGCCTGCGGCTCTACGTCCGGGACGGCGCCACCGCCATCCCCCGACTGCTGCCCGCCCTGGCCGAGGCCGGCCTCACCCCGGCCACCGTCCAGCTCCAGCGCCCCAGCCTGGACGACGTCTTCCTGGCCCGCACCGGCCGCTCCCTCGACCAGTCCTGACGATCCGTGACGATCCATGAGGTCCCTTCGTGAAGCTCGCCCGTGACACCTGGCTGGTCTTCCAGCGCCAGCTGCTGCTGATGTGGCGCACCCCGGTCTGGCTGGTCGTCGGACTGGTCCAGCCGGTCTTCTACCTGCTGCTCTTCGCCCCGCTGCTCAAGCGGGCGCTCGAACCGATGGGCGCCACCACCTACGCCGAGGCCTACCAGATCTACGTGCCGGGCCTGTTGGCCGTGCTCTGCATCTTCGGCGGCCTGTACACCGGCTTCAGCCTGCTCGGCGAGCTCAAGGCCGGCGTCGTCGAACGCTCCCGGGTGACCCCGGTCAGCCGGCTGGCCCTGCTGCTCGGTCGGGCCCTGCGCGAGGTCGCGGCGCTGCTCGTCCAGGCGGTGGTGATCACCCTGCTCGCCCTGCCGTTCGGCCTCCGCGTCGGCCCGCTCAACCTGCTGCTGGCCTACCTGCTGCTGGGCCTGCTGGCGCTGATGACCTCGGCCATCTCCTACGGCATCGCCCTGGTGCTGCCCAACGACGCGGCGATGGCACCGGTGGTCAACACCCTCTCCCAGCCGATCGCCCTGCTCTCCGGGACGCTGCTCCCGCTGGCGCTGGCGCCGGTGTGGCTGCAGACCGCCGCCAAGTGGAACCCCTTCTACTGGGCGGTGGAGGGCATGCGGTCCCTGTTCTCCGGCCACCTCGGGGACAGCGTGGTCTGGCAGGGCCTGGCGGTGGTCGTGGTGATGACGGCCGCCGCGGTGTGGTGGTCGGCCCGGCTGTTCTCCTCCCGGGTGCGGTAGCGCTCCTGACGCCGAAGGGGGCCGGGTCCTGGGACCCGGCCCCCTTCGGCGTGCCTACGCCCGGGCCCGGACGAAGTCGGCCAGCCGGGCCACGCCCTCGACGATCTGAGCCTCGCTCAGGGCGCTGACGGAGAGCCGCAGCCGGCGCTCGCCCCCGCCCGCCGGGTAGAACGGGGCCATCGGCGTCCAGAGCACGCCGTGCTCCCGCGCGCAGCGCTCCATGGCCGCCTCGTCGGCGGTGAACGGCACGTCGAGCACGGCGAAGAAACCGCCCTCCGGCTCGTTCCACCGCACGCCCAGCCGGGCCCGTTCGGCGGCCGGGAAGTGGCGCTCCAACTCCCCCAGCAGCACGGTGATGTTGGCCGCGTAGTGGGCGGTGGCGGGCGCGTTGGCGGCGCGCAGCCGGCAGTCGTAGGTGAGCAGCATGCCGCCGATCACCGCCTGGCTCAGCGCCGGGGTGTTCACCGTGGTCATGCTCTTCAGCTTGGCCAGCTGATCGGCGAGCAGGCCGGTGGAGCCGTCCGGTGCGGTGACCCGCTGGTCGGCGAGGACGTAGCCGAGGCGGGCGCCGGGGAAGCAGGTCTTGGCGAAGGAGCCCAGGTAGACCACCCGGCCGTGCCGGTCGAGGGCCTTCAGGGTGGGCCGGTCTCCGGGCTCGCGGGCGAAGAAGCCGTAGGGGTTGTCCTCGATGACGAGCAGGTCCTCCGCGGCCGCGACCTCCAGCAGTGCGGTCCGGGCCTCGGTCGGCATGCTGGTGCCGGAGGGGTTGGCGAAGTCGGGGACGACGTACAGCGCCCGGGGACGCCTGCCCTCGGCCCGCAGCCGCCGCGCGGTGGCGGCCAGCGCGGCGAGGTCGCCCTCCGGCACGGGGACGGTGGCCACGTCCAGCAGCCGGGCCGCGCCGGTCACGCCGACGTAGCAGGGCGAGCTGACCAGCAGCACGTCCTCGGGCCCCGCGCAGAGCGCGCGCAGCACCAGCAGCATGCCCTCCTGGGCGCCGACGGTGACCACCACCGAGGCCGGATCGACCGTCAGGCCCTCGTCGTTGGCAAGGGTGCGGGCGATCAGGTCGGCGATGACGCCCTTGGTGGGGCCGTACTGGAACAGCGCGCTGCGCACCTGCTCCTCCGTCAGGCCGCGGCCGCGCAGGTGGTCCAGGTAGACGTCGAGGTACTTCGCGACCTGTTCGGTCTCGAAGAAGCCTTCGTGCGGGCGGCCGGGGGCGAAGGAGAGGGCGTCGGGGTAGCGCTCGGTGACCTCGTTGAGGAAGGTCATCGCGTCCAGCAGCGGGTCGGCGAGCGAGCCGTGCAGCTCGGTCAGGACGAGCGGGGGCAGCGGGGGCAGCGGGCTCATGCGAGGGCCTCCCGCAGGCGGGCGGCGGCGTACTCCTGGGCCGCGCGGCCGTCGTCCAGGGCGCCGGCCATGGCGAAGAAGCCGTGCGGCATGCCGTCGTAGCGGCGGAGTTCGACCGGGACCCCGGCTGCGCGCAGGGCCTCGGCGTAGGCCTCGCCCTCGTCGCGCAGCGGGTCGTACTCGGCGGTGATCACCGTGGCGGGCGGCAGTCCTGACAGGTCGTCGGCCCGCAGCGGGGAGGCCAGCGGGTCGGCGCCGTCGGCCTCGTCCGCCAGGTAGTGGCCCCAGTACCAGGCGACCGAGCGGCGGTTGAACAGCAGCGGGTCGTCGTGCTCACGCACCGACGGGGTGTCGGCGCCGTGCTGGGTGTTGGGGTAGACGAGCAGCTGGTGGCGCAGGGCCGGGCCGCCCTCCGTCCGGGCGAGCAGGGTGAGTGCGGCGGCCAGGTTGCCGCCCGCGCTGTCCCCGGCCACGGCCAGGCGGACGGGGTCGATGCCCAGCTCGGCCGCGTGCGCGGCGGTCCAGCGGGCGGCCGCGGCGACGTCGTGGACGGCGGCCGGGAAGGGGTGCTCGGGGGCGAGGCGGTAGCCGACCGCGACGGTCACGCAGCCGACGGCGTTGGTGAGGCGGCGGCAGATCGCGTCACCGGTGTCGAGGGAGCCGAGGGTCCAGCCACCGCCGAAGAGGTAGAGCACGGCGGGCAGTCCGGGCGCGTCGCCCGGGCGGTAGACCCGCAGGGTGAGCGGGCCGCCGGGGCCGGGGGCGGTGAACTCCTCGACGGCGTGGACCGGTTCCGGGTTCCCGGCGGCGGCCTGGATCGAGGCCAGGTCGGCGGCCCGGGCGGTGGCCAGGTCGAGCGTGTAGAGCGGGGGCGTGCCGGCCTCGGCGCGCTGCTTGCGCAGGGCCTCGGCCTGGGGGTGCAGTGGCAAGAGGTGCTCCAGGGAGGTGCGGGTGGTTCAGCCACCGGCGGTTCAGCGGCCGGTGGTGCGGTGTCCGGTGGTGCGGTGTCCGGTGGTTCAGCGGTCGGCGGGCCGGGCCAGGACCGTGGGGTCGAGGTCGGCCAGCCGGGGGCGGCCCAGCAGGGCCATGGCGTCGTCGAGTTCGGCCGCCAGGAGGTCGAGCACCCCGGCGACGCCGTCCTCCCCGTCGGCGGCCAGGCCCCACAGGACCGGACGGCCGATCAGGACGGCCCGGGCTCCGAGGGCCAGGGCGAGCGCGACATCCGTGCCCGAACGGACACCTCCGTCCAGCAGGACGGGCAGGTTCTCCGGTACGGCGGCGACCACTTCGGGCAGAGCTTGCAGGGTCGGCAGGGCACCGTCGAGCTGCCGTCCGCCGTGGTTGGAGACCACGATCGCGTCCACGCCGTGCTCGGCGGCCAGCCGGGCGTCCTCGGCGGTGAGGATGCCCTTGAGGACGATCGGCAGGCTGCTGCGCGCGCGCAGCCAGGCCAGGTCCGCCCAGGTCAGGGTGGGGTCGAACTGCTCCTTGGCGTGCCCGGCGATGCCCGAACTCCCCTGCTCCGCACGGTGACTGGAGGCCATCAGCGACTGGTCCAGGTTGACCGCCCGGACGTGCGCGGGGACGGCGAAGCCGTTGCGGGCGTCGCGCAGGCGGCGGCCGATCCGGGGGGCGTCGACGGTGAGCACCAGGGCGCGGTAGCCGGCCGTCTCGGCGCGCTCGATCAGCGCGGTCAGGGCCTCGCGGCGGCGCAGCCAGTACAGCTGGAGCCAGAGCGGTCCGGTGGCGGCCTCGGCGATGGATTCCAGCGTCCGGCTGGCGAAGATCCCGGCGGTCATCAGCGCCCCGCAGCGGCCCGCCGCACGGGCGGTGGCCACCTCCCCCTCGGGATGGAACAGCTGGTGGTAGGCCATGGGCGCGATGCCGACGGGGGTCCGCAGCGGGCTCCCGAGCAGGGTCAGCGCCTGGTCGGTGGCGGAGACGTCGACCAGGGTGCGCGGGCGCAGGCGGCACCGTTCGAACGCGTCCCGGTTGGCGGCCAGGGTCCGTTCGGCGCCGCTTCCGCCCTGGACGAAGTCCCAGAGCTCCTCGGGGAGTCGGGCGCGGGCCGCGCGTTCGACGTCGGGGAGTTCGAGAGGCTGCACGGGCTTCCCTTCCGGGCAGGCCGCACGCGGGCCCGTCCCGATTCGGCAGCCTAGCGCCGATTGGTATAGACCTTGCCTTGGCTCGATCGTCTGTGCAATCGTCAGAAACCGAACCGGCCCCGTCGATCGAGGCCGCTGTCCATGCAACCAGCCCCTCGTGGAGTGGCGTTGACCGGCTCTTCTTCCCAACCTCCCCTGCCGGCCGGGACCTCGAACACCAAGGCCCCGCACGACTGGGTGGATCGATTCCTCCTGGCCGGCCCCGATGACGAGGAGTGCCTGCACTTCGGCACTCCCGTCGACCGCAGGACCCTGCGCGCGCTCGTCGCCGAGCAGGCCGCGCGGCTCACCGCCGCGGGCCTGTCGCCCGGCGGCACGGCCGCGCTGCGGCTGGCGCCCTCGCTCGGCTACGTCGCCGCGCTGCTGGCCTGCTGGCAACTGGGCGCGCAGGCGCTCCTGTTGGACCACCGCCTGACCGACCACGAGGTC
>NZ_JBSGEL010000126.1:0-12760 GCF_053602875.1 Kitasatospora sp. NPDC004289
TCCTTCGTCGCACTGACCGCCCCTCAGCTGGCCCGCCGCCTCTCCCGCGCCCCCGGACCGAACCTCACCGGCGCGATGGCCGTCGGCGCGGCCCTGACCGTCGGCGCCGACCTGCTCGGACAGCACCTGGTGGCCGGCCGGCAGCTGCCGGTGGGCGTGGTGACGGGCGTGCTCGGCGGCGGCTACCTGGTGTGGCTGATGGCCACCGAACGCAAGGCAGGACGGATATGACGGCCCGACAGGAAGAGACCACCAAGGTGACCACCGCGCTCCCCTCCTCCCGGCTCGCGGGGCAGGGACTGACCCTCGCCTACGAGCAGCGCACCATCGCCGAGGGCCTGGAGGTGGCGATCCCGGACAACTCCTTCACGGTGATCGTCGGCCCCAACGCCTGCGGCAAGTCCACCCTGCTGCGCGCGCTGGCCCGGGTGCTCAAGCCCAAGGCCGGCCGGGTGCTGCTGGACGGCGCGGACATCGCCTCGCTGCCCCCGCGCACCGTGGCCCGCACCCTCGGTCTGCTGCCGCAGACCTCCATCGCCCCCGACGGCATCACCGTCGCCGAGCTGGTCTCCCGCGGCCGCCACCCCCACCAGGGCCTGCTGCGGCAGTGGTCCCGCGAGGACGAGCGGATCACCGACGAGTCGATGGCCGCGACGGGCGTGCTGGAACTGGCCGACCGTCAGGTGGACGAGCTCTCCGGCGGCCAGCGCCAGCGGGTCTGGATCGCCATGGCCCTGGCCCAGCAGACCCCCTTGCTGCTGCTGGACGAGCCCACCACCTACCTGGACATCGCGCACCAGATCGAGGTGCTCGACCTCTGCGCCCGCCTGCACGAGGAGCAGGGCCGGACCTTGGTCGCCGTCCTGCACGACCTCAACCACGCCGCCCGGTACGCCACCCACCTGATCGCCATGCGCGACGGCCGGGTGCTGGCCGAGGGGGACCCGGCGCGGATCGTCACCGCGGAGCTGGTCGAGGAGGTGTTCCGCCTGCCCTGCCGCGTGATCGAGGATCCGGAGACCGGCAAGCCGCTGGTCATCCCGGCGGCGCGGGCCCGGACCTGACACGGTGTCCGCTCTCTGGTGTAGACCAAATGGTTGAGTCCAATCGGGCGTGGTACCCCGCAGGGTTGACCCGGTGGTGCTCGAAGTAGCCCGCTCGTTCGATGACGCGACCATGGCCAACTGGAAGTCTCTGGTCCCGCAAGCACTGCTCACCGGAACACCGGAAACGGGAAGGCACCTCCATGAAGCTCCGTGCACTGGGCCTGGCCACCACGCTGGCCGCCTCCGCGTTCATCACCGTCGCGACCGGCACCGCCGCCCACGCCGTCGGCTGCGGCTCCACGCCGGCCGCGGTCAGCCCCAAGACCGCCACCGTCGACGGCCCGTACAACTCCTACAACCTCTACAACGGCCCGGCCACCAACTGTGGCACCCACGGCTCCCCGGTGCCGGACCGCTCCGGTGCCACAGCCCTCTGCTCGGCCAACATCACCGGCACCACCTGGTACTACATGGACACGGTGAGCGGCAAGGGCTGGATCTCCTCGGCCAACGTCAAGCTCTACAGCGGTCTCCCGGGCGTCTGCAAGTGACGTCCGCCTGACACCCCGTCGGACCTCCCGACCTCGGCACCACGAACGGCCCGCCTCCCCCTGGCGGGCCGTTCGCCGTCCCGGGCCGTTCGCCGTCACCCGGGTCGGTCACGCCAGGGCCTCGGCGATCCGGCGGAGCGTGGCGCGGTGGACGTCCGGGTCGTGGGCGCCGGTGGTGACCAGCACCTCCTCGGCGCCGGCGAGCTCGACCAGCCCGTCGAGCTCGGTGCGGACCTCCTCCGCCGTCCCGGCCACCTGGCCGGCCACCGTGCGGTCGAAGAGCTCCCGCTCACGCGGCGTCAGCTCCGCGGCCCGGACCCGCTCGGGGGAGGGCAGAGAGGGGAAGGCGCCGTCGGAGCGGGAGCGGACGATCGCCCAGGCCTCGGGTGCCAGCAGGTCGCGGGCCTCGGCGGCGGTGCCGGCCACGGCCACCGGGGCGGCGAGCAGGACGCGCGGCTCGGCGCACCAGGGGGAGGGGCGGAAGGCCTCCCGGTACTCGGTCACGACGCCGAGCAGGCGCTCGCGGTCGTGCAGCCCGCCGACCACCACCGGCAAGCCCGCCCCGGCGGCGATCCGGCCGCCCTCGCCCATCGCCAGGACGTACGGCGCCACCGGCTCGACGTCGTCCGGCTGGACCCGCACCCGGAGGTGGCGGGCCGTCGTCCCCTCGCCCAACCAGTCGAGCAGTTCGGCGAGTTGGGAGGGGAACGCGTCCGCGTCCGCCCGTCCGTGGCCGAGCGCCTCCTGGATCGCCCTGGTGAACCCGACCGAGCGTCCCACCCCGAGGTCGATCCGCCCCGGGAACAGCGCGGACAGCACCCGGAACTGCTCCGCCACCACCACCGGCCGGTGGTTGGGCAGCATCACGCCCCCGGTGCCGATCCTGATCCGCCCGGTCCGCGCGGCCACGGCCGCGGCCAGCACCGTGGGCGCGGACCCGGCGATGCCGGGCACCCCGTGGTGCTCCGACAGCCAGAACCGGTGGTACCCCGCCTCCTCGGCGGCCACCGCCGTCCGTACCGTCTCGCGCAGCGCCTCCGCCGCCCCGTGCCCGTCCCGGACGTGCGAGCGGTCCAGCACGGAGAGCCTGTACCTGGTACCCATGTCGCGAGTCTACGAGGGCGGGGACTGCGCCGACGGGGGGAAGGCGGCCGCGGTCCTGCGTGTCCGGGCCGGTCGGGACGGGTGGCGCGGTAGGGATGGTGGCCCGGGGCACCGCCGGGCCGAACGCCGTGCGGGCCCGACCGCAGGAGGAGGACCGATGCCGGGAACCGAGGGCCCCAGGCTGCTGATGGCCCGTCACGGGCTCACCGCCTGGGCCAGGTCGGGCCAGCACACCGGCCGCACCGACCTGCCGCTGCTGCCGCTCGGCGAACGCCGCGCCGAACTGCTGGGGCGGAGGCTGCACGCGGCTCCCTGGGACGGCCTCACCGGCGCCGAGGTCCGCACCAGCCCGCTCGCGCGCGCCCGGCGCACCTGCGAGCTGGCCGGCTTCGGCGACCGCGCCACCGTCTGGGAGGCACTCACCGAGGTCGACTACGGCGAGTACGAGGGCCTCACCACCGCGCAGATCCACCAGCACCGGCCGGACTGGCAGCTCTGGCGCGACGGCACCCCCGGCGGCGAGGGGCTCGACGCGATCACCGCCCGCGCCGACGCCGTCGTCACCTGGGCCCGCAACGGCGAGGGCGACCGACTCGTCTTCGCGCACGCCCACATCCTGTGCGCCGTCGCCGCCCGCTGGCTCGGCCAGCCCGTCGGCTTCGCCGCCCACCTCCGCCTGGGCCCCGCCTCCCTGTCCGTCCTCGGGCTGCAGCACGGCGTACCGGCCCTGCTCCGCTGGAACGACGACGCCCACGTCCAGGCGGACGCCGACGGCCGGGGCTGACGGGCCGTCGGCTCAGGGGGCGGGGCGCCCGCGGCTCACCTGTCGGTGAGCGGGTCGGTCGGCCGGAGCACCCACTTCTGCGTGCCCGCCGCGTTCACGAGTTCCCGCAGCAGCCGTCCTTCCGCCACCATGCGCTTGGCGAACTCCTGCCAGGTGTTGCCGTCGTGCTCACGTGTCCACCTCATCCGGACGTCCTCGGTCGGGGTGTTGTACTTCCGGTCCACGACGATCGCCGCTCGCGCGTTGGTGATCTTCTCCCAGAAGAAGGCCTCGATGGCGCTCTCGTCGGCGGGCTCCTCGGGCAGGCCGAGGAGTTCGCGGATCTGGCCCGGGGTGGTCGCCAGCCTGCTCTGGGTGTACAGCTCGCTCACCTGCCGGTAGGAGTCGTCCAACAGGGGGTTCCCGGCGCCGTGCGGCAGCTCCAGGTAGTCGACCCTGCTGTCGGTCAGCCGCAGTCTGACCTGCGGGCCGACGACCAGGTACTTCACCTCGGCCTGATCGAGCGTCACCGTTCCCGAACCGTGCAGTTCGAGCCGGTCCACGACGATCCGGCTGACCGACCTGGCGCTGTCCGCCGTCCCGTGGACGTTGGCCCAGAGCTCACCGAGGCTGGCCATGGTCGCGCGGCACTCGTCGGTGGAGGGCGCGGAGCGGACCAGCTCCTGGAGCGTGGAGACCAGGGCGGTGGGCGTCTCCCCGCGATCCGTCAGCCACATCGAGGTGATGAGTTTCGCGCACAGTGCGGAAATGGCCACCTCGGACAGCAGGGCCACCGCCTGCTGGAAGGGCACCCGGACGACCTGCCGGGCGAGGAAGTGCTCGGCTATCGCGAGATGGGTGAACCTGAAGGAGTGCTCGTGCTCGGACTGCTCCGCACTCAGCCCGCACAGTGCGCCCAGCCGACGGCGCCCCGGGGCGTCGAGCTCCCTGCCCCGGACGATCTCGGCAGCGGTCGCGAGATCGTCCTCGGTCACCTCGGCGGTGACGTGGCGAGCGGTCAGTTCCGCGATCTCGCAGAAGATCTGCGCGAGTTCGTCCTGGGTGAAGGGCTCGCCACCCGGGATGTCCTTGAACTTGCGGACCTCGCGCCGGAGGTAGGTGTCGACCACGAACCGCAGGAACTCGCTCGAGTCGCCGGCCTGCTTCCAGGCGGCGTAGGCCAGGCAGAAGAACGGCGTCTTCAACAACTGCCTGACTTCCGGGTCCTCCTGGATCGTGTCGATCGACAGGTGGTTGGTGAGCTGGTCGAGCTGCTTCCGCTTCCACGGCTGGAGCTTCATCGTCGTCAGTTGGTGGTGGGATTCCTTGGAGAGGCTCCTGCGCAGTCGCACCTCGGAGTAGGTCGCCCGTGCGGACAGGATGACGACCCCTCGGTTGCGGAGCCCCTCCAGGATCGTCCGCATGCCGGACAGCGGGTCGTCGTAGGTGCGGAAGCCCAGCATCTCGTCGAAGCCGTCGATCACCAGGACGGCCAGGCCGACCCGGCACAGCGCCAGCACCGTGTCCCGGTCGAGGATGCGGGTACCGGCCACGCGCTCGGTGATCAGCTTGTCCAGGCTGGACGCGCTGGACTGGCTGGAGGAGATGTAGATCGCCACCGGGTCGAGGTCGCCGCCCGTGGTGAGCGTCTCGTCGGCGAACTGGAGGAGGCTGTGGGTCTTGCCGGCGCCGGCTTCGCCCGTGAGCGTGATGAGGTGCGTGCTGCCGTTGTAGGAGTGGACGCCCCTGGTGACCTCGGCACAGGCGGCGCTGATCGTCAGGTCCTCGTGGTTCGGCCCCAGGTAGACGTCGTCGAACTGCACCATGGTCGGCACGTGGGGCACCTGCTGGCTGAGGTCCGGGAACAGGTGCTGGCTGATGCGCTTCTCGATCTCGACCTGGTCGTCGAGTTCGGCCCGCAGCCGCTTCCGGAGCAGCGACCAGTTGCAGACGTCCGCCAGGAACGCCTTGTAGGGCAGGAGCCCCGCTTCGGTCAGCCACTTCCTGCCGTTGTCGGCGGTGTCGATGACGAACCGGTCGACGCGGGGCACCGGGCCGTCGGAGCTGCGCCGCTCCCAGTGCACGACGATCGGATCGGACAGCGGCACCACGATGTCGACGGACCCGCGTTCGGCGAAGCACTTGACGTCCCGTTCGAGGTCGAACGCGAAGTCGTCGAGGAGACGGTCACTCCGTTCGAAGTCGAGCGTGTTGAGCGAGCGGACCACCGGCGCGTCCGTCACGTGGATCACGTCGCCCTGGCGCGGCCAGTAGGTCGCGGCCGAACCCGAGAACGAGTTCAACGCTCCGAAGCCGTCCTTGTCCGATCGGAAGTACGGCGCCAACTCGCCCGCGTGGCCGTGCCGGTGCACGCGCACGATGCGCTCGGCGTTGTCGGACAGCACCTGGTGGAGGATCGAACCGTCGATGCCGGGCGGGACCGGACCGCCGTGGTACACCTGGTTGCGGGCCTCTCTGATCGACAGCACCGGAGCGGCCACCACCGGGGTCCGGACGCTGTCCGCGACGGCGGTCGCGTCGGCCAGGCACTCGGGGCAGCCCAGGCGCGCGCTCTGCTTCGCGACATACTCGGCCCAGCTCTCCAGGGAGCCGCGCACGCTGAACCGCAGCGGCTTGTCGTCCGCGGCGGCGCACAGCAACCCCAGGACCCGGAGCTGGTACTCCACGTGGGCCAGCGATCTGGTGGGCTCCTGCTCGACGGGTGGTGCCGAGACGAGATCCGCGATGGTCACATCAGCTCCAGCTCGTGTGGAAGGCGACGGTCGGGAGGATCTACCAATCAGAGGAGCTGACGGTGTGTCAAGTACGGGTGCCGAACGGGCTGGTGAGCCGGCCCGGCCGATGGTCAGGTCCGGGGCCCGGGGGGCTTCAGCGGTTCGGGGTGACCAGGCCGGTCTCGTAGGCGAGGACGACGGCCTGGGCGCGGTCGCGGAGGTGGAGCTTGGCGAAGATGCGGGCGACGTGGGTCTTGACGGTGGCCTCGCTGAGGGTGAGGTGGCGGGCGAGTTCGGCGTTGGAGAGGCCGGTGCCGAGGAGGGTGAGGACCTCGCGCTCGCGGGTGGTGAGGGGGGTGAGGTCGGGGTGTGGGGCGGGCGGGGAGGCGGGGTGGGCGAAGCGCTCGACCAGGCGGCGGGTGATGGAGGGGGCGAGCAGGGCGTCGCCGGTGGTGACCAGGCGGACGGCGTTGGCCAGGTGTTCGGCGGTGACGTCCTTGAGCAGGAAGCCGCTGGCTCCGAGGGAGAGCGCGGAGTAGACGTAGTGGTCGAGGTCGAAGGTGGTGAGCATGACCACCTTGGTGGCGGGTGCCTCGGCCAGGATCTGCCGGGCGGCGGCCAGGCCGTCGAGGACCGGCATCCGGATGTCGAGCAGCACGACGTCGGGCCGGGTGCGGCGGACGGCCGAGACGGCCTCGGAGCCGTCGGCGGCCTCGGCCACCACGTCGATCCCGCGGGCCGTCAGGATCAGCCGGAAGCCGGTGCGGATGAGCTCCTGGTCGTCGGCGATCACGACGCGGGGGGAGGGGGCGGCGGTGGTCACGGGCGGTCCAGGGGGATGCGGGCGCGGACCCGGTAGCCGCCGCCGAGGCGGCGGCGGGCGTCGAGGTCGCCGCCGTGGACGGCGACCCGTTCGCGCAGGCCGGTCAGGCCGTGCCCGGCGCCGTCCGGGGCGGGGGTCGTGCGGAGCCGGGGGGCCGAGCCGGTGAGGACGCTGGGGCCGCCGTTCAGGACCTCCACCCGCAGGGCGTGGTCGGCGTAACGGATCGTCACCTCGGCCCCGCTGCCGTCCCCGTGCTTCAGCGCGTTGGTCAGGGCCTCCTGCACGATCCGGTAGGCCGTGACGTCGATGCCGCCCGGCAGCGGGCGCGGTTCGCCGGAGATCCGGACCTCGACCGGCAGGCCGGCGAAGGCGATCCGGTCCACCAGGGACCCGAGCCGCGCCAGGCCCGGCTGCGGGGTGAGGAGGGCGGCGGGGTCCTCCGGTTCGGAGCCGTCCTGGGGCGGGGCCAGCAGGCCGAGCAGCTGGCGCAGCTCGGTCATGGTGCTGCGCCCGGCCACCTCGACGGCGGCCATCGCGGTCGCGGCCTCGTCCGGGAGCGTGGACAGCACCTCACGGGCGGCCCCGGCCTGCACGACCATCAGGCTCACGTTGTGGCTCACCACGTCGTGCAACTCGGCGGCGATCCGGGCCCGTTCGGCCCGCACGGCGCTCTCGGCGGCGGCCGCCCGCTCGCGCTCCAGCAGCCAGCCGCGCTCCTCCAGCACGGCGCGGTGCAGCCGCCGCGCGCGGCGCAGCGCGAACGCCAGGGCGGCGGCCGCGAGCACCGGTACGGCGACCGCCAAGGTCACTCCCAGCCCCCACATGGCCGTCATCCTCGCAGGCCGGAGCCCGGTCGCCATCGTCCGGGGGAGGGGGCGCCCATACATCTGCGGGATGACGGCCGCCGCAGGCTGCACCCGGGGAGGGACGCGGGCCGCGGGCGTCGCCTTCTAGGTTTCTCGGCATGACGAACGATCACGAGGGGGTCCGGCCGCCGGTGGTGCGGTTGGACGGGGTGCGCAGGGCGTACGGGGAGACGGACGCGCTGGCCGGGGTCTCGCTGGAGATCGGGGCGGGCGAGGCGGTCGCCGTGATGGGGCCCTCGGGCTGCGGCAAGTCCACCCTGCTGAACATGGTGGCCGGGCTGGACCGCCCGACCTCCGGCACGGTGACGGTGAACGGGCAGGACCTGGGCGGGCTGGACGAGACCGGGCTGGCGCTCTACCGGCGGCGGCAGGTCGGCATGGTGTTCCAGTTCTTCAACCTGCTGGACGACCTTCCGGCCCTGGACAACGTGGCGCTGGCCGCGCAGCTCACCGGCACGCCGGCCAAGCAGGCCCGGCGGCGGGCGCTGGAGCTGATGGAGGAACTGGGCATCGCTGGCCGGCGCAACGCCTACCCGGCGGTGCTCAGCGGCGGCGAACGCCAACGGGTCGCGGTGGCGCGGGCCTTGATGAACCGTCCGGCCCTGCTGCTGGCGGACGAGCCGACCGGGGCGCTGGACAGCCGCTCCGGCGAGCAGGTGATGGACCTGCTGATCGACCTCAACCAGATCGGGCAGACGCTGCTGATGGTCACCCACGACCCGCTGCTGGCCTCGCGCTGCGCGAGCCGGTTGGTGGAGCTCGCGGACGGCCGGGTGCTGCGGGAGAGCACCGTCGGGGGCGGCGCGGCGGGGAAGGCCGGCGCGGGAACGGGGGGTGCCCGGTGAGCGCGGTGTGGCGGGCGGCCCGGGGCGGGGTGCGGCGGCGCCGGCTGCAGATGACGGTGATCGGCCTGGTGGTGTTCGTCGCCACGGCCACGGTGGTGCTGGCGCTGGGCCTGCTGGTGGCGCTCTCCGCCCCCTTCGACCGGGCCTTCGAGAAGCAGCGCGGCGCGCACGTCACGGCGGTCTACGACGCTTCCGAGGTGACGGCCGGCCAGCTCGCCGAACGGGCGGGCGGCCCCGGCGTCGAGGCGGCCGCCGGGCCCTTCGACACCGTCTCGCCGGCGCTGGCCAGGACACTGCCCGGGGTGTCGGAGGGGGCCTTCGACCTGGTCGGCCGGTCCGGACCGGGCGGCTCGGTCGACCGGGTCGAGCTGGTGGCCGGCCGGTGGGCCACCGCCCCCGGCGAGGTGGTGGTGAACCAGGAGGGCGGGATGCTCCGGCCCGAGTTGGTCGGCAGCAGGCTGTCGCTGCGCGGCGGCACCGAGCTGACGGTGGTGGGCGCGGCGATCTCGATGAGCCGGACCGCGGACGGCTGGGCCGTCCCCGAGCAGGTGGCGGCCCTGCACCCCACGGGGCGTCAGATGCTCTACCGCTTCAAGGACTCCGGCACCGCGCGGGAGCTGCGCGCGGCCGTGGCCGCAGTCGGCGAGGGCCTGCCCGAGGGCGCCCTGACGGCGGTCCGCAGCCACCTGGAGCTGCGGGCGGCGTTCTCCGCGACGGCCGAGGCGTACCTGCCGGTGATGTCGCTGTTCGGTGTGCTCGGCGTGCTGGTCGCGGTGCTGATCGTGGCGAACGTGGTGAGCGGCGCGGTGGTCTCCGGCCTGCGGCAGATCGGGGTGCTCAAGGCGATCGGCTTCACCCCGAACCAGGTGCTGGGCGTCCACCTGCTGATGGTCACCGTCCCGGCGGTGGCCGGGGCGCTGCCGGGCATCGCGCTGGGCGCCGCCCTCAGCGGGCCGGTGCTCAAGTCCGCCTTCCAGGGCGTGCTGCGGGGCAGCGCGGAGATCGGCGTCGACGGCTGGGTGTACGCGGTCGCCTTGGTCGGCGTACCGCTGGTGGTGGCACTGGCCGCGCTGCTGCCGGCCCTGCGCGCCCACCGCCTGCCGGCCGCCCGGGTGCTCACCGCGGGCAGCGCGCCGACGGCCGGGCGGGGGCTGCGGGTGCAGCGGTGGCTGGCCGCCACCCGGCTGCCGCGCGCCGTCAGCCTCGGGCTCGGCCAGCCGTTCACCCGCCCCGCCCGCACGGCGCTGACCCTGGCGGCGGTGCTGCTCGGCGTCACCACCGTCACGCTCAGCACCGGGCTGACCGGCACGCTGGTCGGCCTCGGCGAGGTGGGCCGCAGCGACGGCGCGGCCCGGATCTCGGTCTGGGCCGGGCGGCCCGAGTTCGGCGAGACGGCACCGAGGCTGACCGGGGAGGAGGTGGAGCGCCTGCTGCGCACCACGCCGGGGGCGGCGGGCGTGACGGCGGAGGCCATCGCGGAGGTGGGCCTGGCCGGCTCCACCGAACAGCTCGCGGCCTTCTTCCGGCGCGGCGACCCCGACCCGGGGAAGACCGAACGGCTGATCTCCGGACGGGTGTTGGGGGAGGCGCCGGGTGAGGTGGTGGTGTCCCCGGGCTACCTGCGGCAGCACGGCGCGCGGGTCGGCGACCGGATCGCCCTGGAACTGGACGGGCGGCGGGCCGAGGCCGTGATCGTCGGGGCCGAGCTGGACGGTGACGCCCGCTTCGTGGAGGTGAGTTGGGCCACCCTGGCACAGCTTGCCCCGGAGGCGAAGGCGGTCCACTACCAGGTCCGGCTGGCCCCGGGCGCGGACGCCCGGGCGTACCGGGAGGCCGTGGCGGCGGCCGAGCCCGGGCTGCTCCCCTCGCTGACCGACGACGGCAGCACCGCGAGCACCACGCTGGTGGCCTTCTCCGCGGTCTTCACCCTCCTGATCACGGCGGTGGCCGCGCTCGGGGTCTTCAACACCGTGCTGCTGAACAGCCGGGAGCGCCGCCGGGACCTCGGCATGCTGAAGTCGATCGGGATGACCCCGCGTCAGGTCACGGTGATGTTCGTGACCTCGATGACGGTGGTGGGCGTGGTGGGCGGCGCGCTGGGCATCCCGCTGGGGATGGTGGCGCACCGGGTGCTGGTGGACCACATCGGGGTGGTGGTCTTCCCGGAGTCCCTCAAGGCGGTCTGGCACCTGCCCCAGCTGGCCGTGGTCGGGACCTCCGGGGTGGTGATCGCGGTGCTCGGAGCCCTCCTGCCGGCCCGTTCGGCGGGGCGGCGGACCAGCGCCTCGGTGCTGCGGACCGAGTGAGGGCGGCCGTCGGCCGTCAGCTCTCGGAGAGGCTGACGGCCAGCCAGACCCGGTCGCCCCGGCGGTCGACGGAGACGCAGCGGTCGCGTCGGTCCAGCAGGTAGCCGTTGGGTCGGCAGGGTTCGGCCGAGGCCTTGAGGATCCGGGCGGTCTCCTCGGGCGGCAGGCCCGCCGTGCTGTGGACCTCCCAGAAGAGGCTGCAGATGCTGGAGCCGCAGCTCTCCTCGTGCTCGCGGGTCAGGGTGAAGCCGGCCGGCACGGCCGGGGCGGCCCGCGGGACCCCGCTCGCCGAGTGGAACATCACCAGTGCCGCGAACGGGGTGAGGGCGGCCACGGCGCCCAGCTGGACGCCGAACAGCACGTTGGCGACGGAGACCCGGAGCGGCCGGCGCGCGGGCCGGGGGCCGCCGAGCAGGTCGCGTTCGGCGTAGCGGCCGCCGAGCACGAGCAGCCCGGCCAGGATCACGTACTCCAGGTAGAACTCGGGGGCGCCCCGGAAGGTCCACCACCCGAGGGCGTGGCCCTCCAGGGCCACCGTCCCGGCCAGCAGGGCCAGTCCGACCGGGACGCCGACCGTCCGGGTGCGGGCCGTCACCGCCCAGCAGAGCAGCGGCAACGCCACGTACAGGTAGATCACGACCACCGGGTCCCCCGACTCCGTCCGTGCCACCACGGATCCAATTCCCCGAAGGGTATGCGGAACTGACGGTGCGGTACGTACGCGTTCGGTAACAGAGCGGGGAGCGGCCCTCAGGCGGGGGTGCTGCGACGGGCGGCGAGCAGGGCGAGGAACTCCTCGGGGTGGTCGAGGCTGATCCGGAGTTCGCGCAGGCGCAGGGACAGGCCGGTGACGCGGCAGCGGGCCGGGGGTTCGACGGTCAGGGAGACGAGGCCGCGGGAGGAGCCGTTGACCAGCCAGTAGCCGGAGAAGCCGTGCACGCCCCAGCCGGTGACGGGCCGTCGGTCCGGGACGGCGGAGGTGATCGAGGCCAGCGGGATCCGGGCGCGGAAGGCCCAGCCCATCCGGACGTGGACGGTGTCGTGGTCGACCGTCACGGTGGAGCGGCTCGGCGGCAGGGCCGTGGCCCGGGCGAGCGGGGTGAACCAGCGGTCGTGCCGGATGGTGAAGGTCGACTGCTGGGTCGGCACGGCGGTGGGTCTCCTGACGGTCGGTGGTTCGTCCAGAAGGACACCGTAGACCGACGGGCAGGTGCCCTGCCCGATCGGGCAGGGCGGGTGGCACCGGCGGACGGCCGGAGGGTCGTGACCTTGGTCGGGCGCGGGCACCACGCTGGGCGTGCCGTGTCGGGGTTGAGGGAGGATCAGGATGCCGTCGTACCAGTCGCCCGGTGTCTACATCGAGGAGGTGGAGGCCGGGTCGCGCCCGATCGAGGGGGTCGGCACCGCCGTGGCCGCATTCGTCGGTCTGGCGGCCAGGGGTCCGTTCGACGCGCCGACGCTGGTGACCAACTGGAGCCAGTACGTCCGGGAGTTCGGGGAGTTCGTGGCGGGCGAGTACCTCGCGCACGCGGTGTACGGCTACTTCCTGAACGGCGGCGGGGTCTGCTACGTGGTGCGGGTCGGCGCGGGCGCGGAAGCGCCGGCCGAGGAGGTGCCTCCGGCGGCGGCTCCCGGCAGGCGCGGGGCCAGGGGAGCCGACCAGGCTGCGGCACTGCCGGCCCTGCTCGACGACCTGGGGCTGCCCGTACCGCCCGGCCTGG
>NZ_JBSGEL010000127.1:0-12713 GCF_053602875.1 Kitasatospora sp. NPDC004289
CTACCTGGACGCGCTCGCCGCCCACCGCCGCTCGATCGGCCTGCCCGCCCAGTCGCTGGCCTGGGGCCAGTGGGCCGAGGCCAGCGCCGTCACCGCGCACCTCAGCGAGGCCGACCGCCGCCGGGCCGCCCGAGCGGGCCTGCGGGCGATCGGCGCCGAGCAGGGCGCCCAGCTGTTCGAGGCGGCGGCCCGGGCCGATGACCCCTACCTGGTGGCGGCTCCGCTGGACCTGGCCGTGCTGCGCAACCAGCCGGCCCTGCCCGCGCTGCTCACCGCCTTGGTCCCGGCCGCCCGCCGGGCCGCCGCCCGCTCCACGGCGGCCACCGGCCCGGCCCTGCTGCCGAAGCTGCTCGCGCTCACCGGGGCGGAGCGGACCGCCGCCCTGCTGGAGCTGGTGCGCACCGAGGTCGCCGGTGTGCTCGGCACCGAGCCGGCCGCCGTCGGCGACGGGCGCCCGTTCAACGACCTGGGCCTGGACTCGCTGACCGCCGTCGAGCTGCGCAACCGCCTGACCGCCGTCACCGGCCTGCGGCTCGCCCCGACCCTCACCTTCGACCATCCGGACCCGATGCAACTCGCTTCGCACCTGGAGGAGTTGGTGGCGGAGGCGCCCACCCCGGGCGCCGTCACGGTGGCCGCGACGGGAGACGGCGAGGACCCGCGTCACCCGCTCTCCACCCTCTACCGGCGGCTCGCCGCCCAGGACAGCTTCCCGGAGGCCTCCGCGCTGATCGGCGTGGCGTCCGCTCTGCGGTCCCGGTTCACCGTCGACGAGCGGGCCGAACACGCCCTGGAGCCGCTCCAGTTGGCCTCGGGGGACGGGGAGACGGCCGTGGTCGCCTTCCCCGCGCTCAGCGCCATCTCCGGCCCGCACGAGTACGCCCGCCTCGGCCACGCCTTTCAGGGCGAGCGCGACTTCTTCGTGCTCCCCTCGCCCGGCTGGACCCCGACCGACAAGCTCCCCGACACCCTGGACACCTTCCTCACCCTGCACACCGAGGCGGTGCTCCGACTCGTCGGCCCCGACCGGCCGTTCGTGGTGCTCGGCCGCTCGATGGGCGGCTGCGTCGCGCACGCCGTCACCGAACGCCTGGAGGCGGCCGGACGGCGGGTGGCCGGGCTCGGCCTGGTGGACTCGTACCCGATCGACAGCGCCGTCCGCGAGGGCATGGGCGAGTGGTGGCTGACCGCGATGCTCACCGGCATGGTCGAGCGGATCCGGCAGTACGACATGGTCTGGAGCGACGCCAGCCTGACCGCGATGGGCGGCTACAACTCCGTCTTCGCCGGCTGGCAGCCCGGCCCGGTGCAGGCGCCCGTCCTGGCGCTGCGCGCCGACACCCCCCTGCGCGGCACGGTGATCGACCCGACGGGCCGTCACGACTGGCGCGCCTACTGGCCGGTGCCGCACGAGGTGCGGGACATCACCGGTGACCACTTCACCGTGCTGGAGCAGCACACCCCGACGACGGCGGACGCCGTCCGGCAGTGGATCGAGACGAAGGAGCGGGCATGGGCAGCAGCCCGGTAGTACTGGTGACCGGAGCGGCCTCCGGGATCGGCGAGGCACTGGTGCGGCTCTACGCCGAACGCGGCCACCGGGTGGTCGCGGTGGACGTCGACAAGTACGGCCTCGACGCCTTCGCCGAGCTCGACGGGGTCGCCACCCTGGTCGGCGACGTCTCCGAGCAGGAGACCAACGAGCGGGCCGTCGAGCTGGCCGTGGAGCGGTTCGGCCGCCTCGACGCCGCGGTGCTCAACGCCGGTACGGGCGGCGGCGGTCCGCTGGAGTCGGCAGGAGCGGTGGAGCGCTTCGACCGGCTGTTCGCGGTGAACGTGCGCAGCGTGGTGCTCGGCATCCGCTCCGCCGTCCCGGCCCTGCGGGCCGCCGGGGGCGGCGCGATCGTCGCCACCTCCTCGGTCTCCGGCCTGCGCGGCGACCCCGGCACCTGGGCCTACAACGCCACCAAGGCCGCCGTCATCAACCTGGTGCGGGCCACCGCCATCGACTACGCCGCCGAGGGCATCCGGATCAACGCCATCGCCCCGGGCGGCACCGTCACCGCCCTGACGGCGGCCCAGGTCGCCGACCCGGAGTTCTCCGCCTTCATCACCCGCCGCATCCCGGCCCAGCGCTGGGCCGAGGCCCGGGAGCAGGCCGAGGTGGTCTGGTTCCTGACCTCGCCCGCCGCCTCGTACGTCACCGGCGTCACCGTGCCGGTCGACGGCGGCCTGAGCGCCAACGGCGGCATCCTGCTGCCGCCCGCCGCCACCCGCTGACCACCCAATCTTCCGTCAACCACCGAGGAGAGAACGAACAGTGAGCACCCTTGAGGACAACAAGGCCGTCGTCCTGCGTTACTACCACGAGCTGGTCAGCGGCCAGCGGATCGACCTGGTCGAGGAGCTGATCGCCGAGGACGCCGTCGACGAGAGCCGGGTCGGCCCCGACGGCCCCGGCAGCCTGGAGGACTTCCGCGAGCACCTGCGCTGGCTCTGGAACAACGTCCGGGACGTCAAGGCCACGGTCGAGGACCTGGTGGCGGAGGGCGACCTGGTCATCGCCTACTGGCGGATCGAGGGCATCCACGTCGGCCCGATCTTCGGCGTCCCCGCCACCGGTCGGCCCTTCGTCGGACACAGCGTCAGCCGCCTGACCGTCCGCGACGGCAAGGTGGTCCGCTACAGCGTCCTGCCCGACCGCCTCGGCATCATCCAGCAGCTGGCCCCCGTCGCCGTCTGACCCTCCGTGCCCCAGGGCCCGGCCGGACCCCTCCGGCCGGGCCCGTTCCCGTCCCCAGGAGACCTGACATGACCGACCGCCTGACCGTCGAGGACGCCGAGCAGCTGCGCCAGCTGCTGGCCCGCTTCTCGCACGCCTTCGACAACGCCGACGCCGAGGCCCTCGGCACCGTCTTCGCCGAGGACGGCGTCATCGAACTCGCCCGCACGGGTGCCCTGTTCAAGGGCCTGGAGGCCATCCGGGCGTTCAGCGCCGACCTCGGCCCCGAATCCCCCGACCACCAGACCCTGGACAGCACCTTCTGGGCCGAGGACGACGGCACCGCCCGCGGTCGCAGCCGCTACCTGGCGATCCTCGCCGACGGCAGGGTGCACAACGGCGACTACGTCGACGTCTACACCAGGACGGAGGCCGGCTGGCGCATCCTCAGCCGGACCTCCGTTCCCCGCTACCCGCTGCCCGGCTCAGCCCAGTAGCGCCAGCACCCGCTGCACGGCCTCCGCCACGGGGGCCCCGACCGCGCCGACGGTGGCGGCGATGCCCGCCACCGCCAGCAGCGCCCGGCGCCGCTCCTGCGCGGGCGGCGCCGGCTGCTCGATCACCGCCAGGGTCTCCGCCACCACCTCGGCGTCGAGCGGGCCCAGCAGCTCCCGGATCTCGCGCAGTTGGCCGGCGAGGGCGGCCAGTGCCCGGGCCAGCTCCGGCGGGTCGGCAGCGGTGGCGTGGTGGTGGACCACCTTGCCGATGTTCCCGCTGCCGTTGTTGAGGACGATCTTGTCTCCGAAGTGGTCGTTCACTTGATCACCTTTCCCACGTTGCCGAGGCCGCCGTACATGTTCACGCTGTCCCCGAAGTGGTAGTAGCGCGGACTGACCGTCAAGGTCTCCATGGTGAAGCGGAAATGGGCGTCGGGATCGTCCAGCGCCTGGGTCAGCCTCCCCAGCAGGCGGGCCATCTCGTCCTGGTCCGAGTGGGTCACCACCGCGGTCGGCCCTCCGGCGGTGTCCACCACCAGGACCGGGACGGCAGGTGCCACCAGGACGCCCAGCATGCTGACGGCGGCGAGGACCGCAGCTCCTCCGACGATCAGCACCAGCCCGTTCCCCCCGCCCTCGAAGGACCCGGTGGTCACACCCAGGACCCCGCCGACGGCGCCGATGACGAGGGCCCGTAGGAAGAACTTCTCGAGTGCGGCGACACGGTTGGGCCGCAGCAGCTTGGAGTGGACCCGGGTGATGTTGCGCAGCGGGTACGCGGCGTTGCCGACCCACAGCACGCGCTTCTCGACCCGTACGTCGACCAAGGTCGCCGGCTTCCTGCCGACCGGCTGGACGGGTGCGGGCGCAGCCTGAGTGGCGGGTCCGACCGGACCCGGTGGCGGATCAGTGGGTGACACGATTCCCCCCGAGGATCTCGACATCGCCCCCCCGGCGATCGTCGGATCACCAAGCATGCACCAGACAAACGGAGTTGACGAGGGTGCCGACGCGATTTCGGGCAGACCCGGGGTGGTTCCCAGGGGTGGGGTAGGGGTTGTGTAGGGGTCCGCGGGTCCTGCCGTCTCGGCAGACTTCCGAGCAGCTCAGCACCTCTTACTTTCCTCTCGCAACAAACGGAGCACACCGATGCCCAGAACCGGGCCCCGTCCCGTCCCGCTGCTCGCCGCACTCGCCGCGGGCACCCTGCTGCTCACCGGCTGCGGCTCCGGCGCCACCGGTTCGGCGGCCCTGGCCAAGGACGGCGGTGCGCAGGGCGCCCCCGTCCAGGGCGGCTCGCTCACCTACGCCACCGACGTGGAGCCGATCTCCTTCGACATCCACGTCAGCCAGCAGGACGTCACCGGCGCGATCCAGCGCAACGTCTTCGACTCCCTGGTCCAGCAGGACGCCAAGGGCGAGTTCCAGCCCTGGCTGGCCACCAAGTGGGAGGCCGCGCCGGACCTGAAGAGCTTCACCTTCCACCTGCGCGAGGGCGTGAAGTTCACCGACGGCACCCCCTTCGACGCCGAGGCCGTGAAGGTCAACTTCGACCGGATCGTGGCCAAGGAGACCAAGTCCCAGTACGCGGCCAGCCTGCTCGGTCCGTACAGCGGCACCGAGGTGGTCGACGCGAAGACCGTGAAGGTGACCTTCTCGGAGCCCTTCGCCCCCTTCCTGCAGGCCGCCTCCACTCCCTACCTCGGCTTCTACTCGCCGAAGACCATCAAGGAGAACGGCTCCAAGCTCGGCGCCGGCGGCCCCGCCGACGTCGGCACCGGCCCGTTCGTCTTCTCCGCCTACACCAAGGGCCAGAGCGCCGTCTTCACCAAGAACCCGGACTACAACTGGGCCCCGGCCGGCGCCGCCCACCAGGGCCCCGCCTACCTGGACAAGCTGACGGTCCGTTTCCTCACCGAGGACTCCGTCCGGCTCGGCGCGCTCAACAGCGGCCAGGTCCAGGTCGCCGACCCGATCCCGCCGTCCGGCGTGAAGACCGTCCAGGCCGACGCCAAGCTGAAGACCGTCTCCACCGACGCCCCCGGCGCCGTCTACTCCCTCGTCCTCAACACCTCCAAGGCCCCGCTGGACGACCCGCTGGTGCGCAAGGCGGTGCAGCGCGGCATCGACGTCGACACCGACGTGAAGAGCGTCTACTTCGGCGTCAACAAGCGGGCCTGGAGCCCCGTCGCACCCACCACCCCCTACTACGACAAGTCCCTCGAGAACAGCTGGGCCTACGACAAGGCGCTCGCCGAGAAGTCCCTGGACGAAGCCGGCTGGACCACCAAGGATGCCGACGGCTACCGCACCAAGAACGGCCAGCGGCTCACCATCGAGTGGCCGCTGCCGCCCACCGAGTTCGTCCGCGAGCAGCGCGACACCCTCGGCCAGGCCATCCAGGCCGACCTGAAGAAGATCGGCATCGAGGTCACCCGCCCCCGCCTCGACATCGGCACCTACATCGCCCAGGTCTACGGCGGCAAGGTGCACATCGCCGACTACAGCTGGGCCCGGTTCGACCCGGACGTGCTGCGGCTGTACTTCCACAGCGCCAGCCAGCCCGCCAAGGGCGGCCAGAACGCGACCTTCTACAAGGACGCCCAGCTGGACGAGTGGACCACCAAGGGCAAGGAGACCTTCGACAAGGCGGTCCGTCAGGAGGTCTACGGCAAGACGCAGCAGCGCGCGATCGAGCTCGGCCTGATCGTGCCGCTGTACGTGCGCACCGCCACCGTCGGCCGGTCCGCCCAGGTGCACGGCCTCACCGCCGACCCCAACACCTGGCTCCGCTTCCACGACGCGTGGCTGGGTAAGTGACATGACCGAGAACGACCTGACGGCCCCTCAGGGGCTCCGCTCGGTGACGCTCGGGGTGCTGCGAAGGCTGTTCGTCCGCCTGCTGGGCGCCCTCGCGGTCCTGATCGGGGCCGCCACGGTCGCCTTCGCCGCGCTCCAGCTGGTCCCCGGTGACCCGGTCACCGTGATGCTCGGCCCCGGCACCGCCGCCACCCCCGAGGTGAAGGCGGAGATCCGGGCCGCCTACGGGCTGGACCAGCCGGTCGCGGTGCAGTACCTGCACTACCTGGGCCGCCTGCTCACCGGCGACCTGGGGGAGTCCTACCAACTCCAGCGGCCGGTGGCCGGGCTGATCGGCGATCAGCTCGGCCCCACCGTCCAGCTCGCCCTGGCGGCCCTGGTGCTGGCCGTCGCCCTGGCGCTGCTCACCGCCACGGCGACGGCCGGCCGCCGGCCCGCGCTGCGGGCCCTGAGCTCGCTGCTGGAGCTGCTCGCGGTCTCCAGCCCCTCCTACTGGATCGGCATCCTGCTGCTGACCGCCTTCTCCTTCCAGCTGCGGGTCTTCCCGGTCGCCGGGGACCAGGACCTCTCGGCCCTGGTGCTGCCCGCCGTGACGCTGGCGCTGCCGCTCGCCGGGGTGCTCACCCAGGTGCTCCGCGAGGGTCTGGAGACCGCCCTCGGGCAGCCCTTCGTGCTCACCGCCCGCTCCCGCGGCCTGGCCCCCGCCGCCGTGCTGCTGCGCCACGCCCTGCGGCACACCGCCGGCCCGGTGGCCACCCTGACCGGCTGGCTGACCGGCTCGCTGCTCGGCGGCGCGGTGCTGGTCGAGACGGTCTTCGGCCGCCCCGGCATCGGGGCGCTCAGCCTCCAGGGCGCCGTCAACAAGGACATGCCGCTGGTGATCGGCCTGGTACTGCTCTCCGCGCTGGTCTTCGTGCTCATCTCCACCCTGGTGGACCTGCTCCACCTCGCCGCAGACCCCCGCCTGAGGAGCCGCTGACCATGGCCCGGACCGCCGCCTCCGGCCGGACCACCCTGGTCCTGGCCTCCGCCCTGCTGGCCCTGATCACGGCCGCCGCCGTCGCCCCCGGTCTGTTCACCTCCGCCTCCCCGGTGGAGACCGACCCGATCCACGCCCTGGCCGCCCCCAGTGCCCAGCACTGGTTCGGCACCGACCAGTTGGGCCGCGACCTGTTCTCCCGGGTGCTGCACGGCGCCCGCCCCTCGATCCTGCTCGGCCTCGGCGCCACCGCCCTCGCGGTGGCCGGCGGAGCCGCCCTCGGGCTGGCCTCCGCGCTCGGCGGCCGGACCACGGACCAGGTGCTGATGCGCGCCGCCGACATCCTGCTCTCGCTGCCGCCGATCCTGCTCGCGCTGCTGGCCGTCACCGTGCTCGGCACCGGCTCGGGCAACGTGATGGCCGCCATCGCCATCGCCTTCGTCCCCGGCTACGCCAGGATCGTCCGGGCCGAGACCCGGGTGGTGCAGCGCTCCGGCTACGTGGAGGCGGCCCGGCTGCTGGGCGTGCGCACCTGGGAGCTGGTCCTGCGTCACGTGCTGCCCAACGCCGTCGGCCCGATGCTGGTGCTGGCCACCGTCGGCTTCGGCGCCGCCCTGATCGCCGCCTCCGGCCTGAGCTTCCTCGGCCTCGGCCCGCAGCCGCCCTCCCCGGAGTGGGGCGCGATGCTCTCCCAGGGCCGCAGCTTCCTGCAGACCGCCTGGTGGATCGGGGTCTTCCCGGGCGCCGCCATCACCCTCACCGCGCTAGCGGTGAACGCCGTCGGCCGCCGCGCGCAGCGCCG
Source organism: Kitasatospora sp. NPDC004289 (assembly GCF_053602875.1). Classification (NCBI taxonomy): domain Bacteria; kingdom Bacillati; phylum Actinomycetota; class Actinomycetes; order Kitasatosporales; family Streptomycetaceae; genus Kitasatospora; species Kitasatospora sp. NPDC004289. The sequence goes on from NZ_JBSGEL010000127.1 coordinate 7,821, forward strand.
CTTCACCCGGAGGACCCCCGCATGACGCTGCTCACCGTCGAAGGACTGGACGTGCGCTTCGGCGTCGGCGAGCGCGCGGTGCGCGCCGTCCGGGAGGTCTCCTTCACCCTCGACCGGGGGGAGTGCCTGGCCGTGGTCGGGGAGTCCGGCTCGGGCAAGAGCGTCACCGCCCGCAGCCTGGTCGGACTCACCGGCCCCGGCTCCGCGGTGACGGCCCGTCGGCTGGAGTTCGACGGCACCGACCTGACCGCCCTCGGTGAGGCGGCCTGGCGCGGGGTGCGCGGCCGGCGGATCGGCCTGGTGCTCCAGGACGCGCTCACCTCGCTCGACCCGCTGCACACCGTCGGCGCGGAGGTCGCCGAACCGCTGCGCGTGCACGGCCTCGCGCCCCGGCGCGAACTCCCGCCCCTGGCCGCCTCCCTGCTCACCCGGGCGGGCGTGCCGGAGGCGGAGCGGCGCGCCGCTCAGTACCCGCACCAGCTCTCCGGCGGACTGCGCCAGCGCGCCCTGATCGCCTCCGCCCTGGCGGGCTCGCCCGACCTGCTGATCGCCGACGAGCCGACCACCGCGCTGGACGTCACCGTCCAGGCCCAGGTGCTCGACCTGCTGGCCGAACTCCGGCGCGGCGGAACGGCGTTGCTGCTGATCAGCCACGACCTCTCGGTGGTGGCCCGGACTGCCGACCGGGTCGCGGTGATGTACGGCGGCCGCATCGTCGAGACCGGCCCCACCGAGCGCCTGCTCGCCGAACCGCGCCACCCGTACACCCGGGCCCTGCTGGCCGCCGTCCCCGGCCCCGCCACCCGGGGCCGCCGGCTCTCCGCCCCGGTCGTGGACCGTCCGCGCCCCACCCCCGACGGCTGCCCGTACGCGCCGCGCTGCGACCGCGCCGACCGCACCTGCCTGGAGGCCCTCCCGGCCATCGACCACCACGGCACCCGCTGCTGGAACCCCGTTCTGGAGCCCGCCGCCGCGACCGCGGGGCCGCTCACCGCCCCTGAGCCCCCGTCAGTCCCGGCGGCCGCCCCCGTCGTGGAGGTCGACCAGGTCAGCAAGGCGTTCGGCGGCCGCCCCGTGGTGCGCGGCGTCTCGCTGAGCCTGGCGGCGGGGGAGGTGCTCGGCCTGGTCGGCGAGTCCGGCTCCGGCAAGACCACGGTGGCCCGGATGGTGCTCGGGCTGGAGCAGCCGGACTCCGGCACCGTCCGCCTCGGCGGCGCCCCCTGGAGTGAGCTGCCCGAACGGCGGCGCCGTGCCCAGCGGCTGCGCCTGCAGTCGGTTCCGCAGGACCCGCTGGGCTCCTTCGACCCCCGCCACTCCGTGGAGCGGGTGGTCGGCGCCGCCGTGGCCCGTACCGGCGTCCGGGGCCGGGCCCGCCGGGCCCGGGTGGCCGAACTCCTCGACCAGGTCGGCCTCTCCGCCGCCCTGCTGCCCCGCCGCCCGGCCGAGCTCTCCGGCGGCCAGCGCCAGCGCGTCGCCATCGCCCGCGCCCTGGCCCCCGCACCCGAGGTACTGGTCTGCGACGAACCGGTCTCCGCCCTCGACGTCTCGGTGCAGGCCCAGATCCTCGACCTGCTGGCGGACCTGCGGCAGCACCTGGGCCTCGCGATGCTCTTCATCTCGCACGACCTCGGCGTGGTCCACCACCTGGCCGACCGCGTCGCGGTCATGACGGACGGCCGGCTGGTGGAGACGGGCGAGGTCACCGAGGTCTTCGCCCGGCCGGCCGCCGCCTACACCCGGCGCCTGCTCGCGGCCGTCACCACCCTGGAGGTACCGGCATGACCGGGGGCACCCTGTACGCCGTCAGCGACCTGCACGTCGGCTACCCCGAGAACCGCGAGGTGGCCGAACGGCTGCACCCCACCTCGCCGGAGGACTGGCTGATCGTGGCCGGGGACGTCTCCGAGACCTTCGAGGACATCGGCCGGACCCTGGGCCTGCTGCGCGAACGCTTCGCCAAGGTCATCTGGGCCCCCGGCAACCACGAGCTCTGGACCACCCCCGACGACCCGGTGCAGCTGCGCGGCGAGCCCCGCTACCGCGCCCTGGTCGAACTCTGCCGCGAGCTCGACGTGTTGACGCCCGAGGACCCGTACGCCGTCTGGCGCGGCGAGGGCGGCCCGGTCACCGTCGCCCCGCTCTTCGTGCTCTACGACTACACCTTCCGCCCGCGCGGCACCACCACCAAGGAGCAGGCCCTCGCGGTGGCCCGGGCCGCCGGCGTGGTCGGCACCGACGAGATCCTCCTGCACCCCGACCCGTACCCGGGGCTGGACGCCTGGTGTGCGGCCCGCCTCGCCGAGTCCGAGCGCCTGCTCGCCGCCCGCGACCCCGCCCTGCCCACCGTCCTGGTCAACCACTTCCCGCTGCGCCGGGAGCCGACCCTGATCCTGCGCCACCCGGAGTTCGCCCTCTGGTGCGGCACCGAACACACCGCCGACTGGCACGTCTGGTACGGCGCGAGCGTGGTGGTCTACGGTCACCTGCACATCCCGCGCAGCACCGTCCACGACGGCGTCCGCTTCGAGGAGGTCTCGCTCGGCTACCCCCGGGAGTGGCGGCCGCGCGGCGGCCCGAGCGGCCTGCGCCGGGTCTTCCCGGCAGCGGGGGAGGCCCCGGCGGGCGGCGGTGGGTTCCGGTGATCCGCGGGCTGCTTCCGGCCGCCGTGGCCTGGGCCGAGTCCACCTTCGAGGACGACAGCGCCGAACTCCTGCCCGCCGAGGCCGCCCTGACGGAGCGGATGGTCCCCGGGCGGCTGCGCGAGTTCACCGCCGTCCGGGCCTGTGCCCGCCGCGCCCTGGCCGGGCTCGGCGAGCCGCCCGCCCCGATCCTGCCCGGCCCCCGGGGCGAGCCGCGCTGGCCCGCCGGACTGGTCGGCTCGATGACCCACTGCACCGGCTACCGGGCCGCGGTGGTCGCCCGCCGCGCCGAGCTGCCCACGCTCGGCATCGACGCCGAGCCGCGCGCGCCGCTGGGCCCCGGCCTGCTGGAGGCCGTCTCGCTCCCCGCCGAACGGACCCGGCTGGCCACCCTGCACCGCCGCGCCCCCGAACTCCCGTGGGACCGACTGCTGTTCTCCGTCAAGGAGAGCGTCTTCAAGGCCTGGTACCCGCTCACCCACCGCCCGCTCGGCTTCGAGGAGGCCGACGTCACGCTCAGCCCGGACGGCACCTGGCACGCCCACCTGCGCCTGCCCACCACCCCAGGAGCCCCCCGCTCCTTCGCGGGCCGCTGGGCCGCCACCGATGCCCACCTGCTCACCGCGACGGCCCAGCCCGGCTTCTGACCCGCCGCCCGTCCTACGCCCTGATCTCCCGCAGGTACACGTCCACGTTCGCCACCGCGGTGGTCAGCCGCTCCCGGGCCAGCGTCAGCATCTGCTCCTGGGCGGCCAGCACGGTCTCCACGTCACCGCTCTCGGCGCCGTCGAACCCGGCGGCCATCGAGGTGGTGAGCAGGTGCGAGGCCTCGGCCGAGTACGCCGCGGCCACGGCGACCGGCCCGGCGGCCCCCGAGCGGGCGAAGACGGAGAGCGGGAACGAGGCCCGCCAGAGCTGCCAGGCGATGAAGTTCGACTGCAGCAGGTCGTTCTCGGCGACCCCGGCCGAGATCAGCTGCCCGGGCCAGACCTCCTGCATCTCCTCGTCGTCCGGGTGGTTGAGGTCGGCGGTCATCGTCTCGGCCTGCACCGCGCCCAGCAGGGAGTTGAGCAGGCCCATCCGGTAGAGCTCCGGGCTCTTGTGCCGGGCGGCGTAGTAGGCGTGCGTCTCCGGCGTGTTCTCGCCCTGGAAGTAGCCCAGGGCGGCCATCGCCTCGGCTATCTGCTCGACCGTCACCAGCGGGCCGTCGTTCTGCGTGTTCGTCATGCGGGCACGCTACCGGCCCCCGCCGACGGATCCGCCTGTGGGACAGGCGAACTGTCGGTGCGTCAGCCGCTGCCGGTTCCGGCCAGTGGCCGCCTTTCCGGTGGCCGCAGAGGCGCGGCCCCGGTGCCGGGCTCGTGTACGCACCACTCCTGTGGCGGAAGCCCACCAGAGGTGTGGAGGAACGGTGTCGGAGATCTTCACCCAGCCCGCCCGGGGCCGGAAACCGGCTGTCGCACCGGCCGCCGACCATCGTAGGAATGGGGAGTGGCGCCCGTGTCCCTTCCGGCGTGCCACCGCCATCCGCCCCGCGACCGCAGGAGCCGCCCCGTGACCCGCTTCGCCCGCCCGAGCCTTCCGAGCCGATCCGCCCCGTTGGCCCGCGCCGCGGCCACCGTCGGCGCCGCCGCGGCCGCCCTCGCGCTGACCGCGGCGCCCGCCCAGGCGGCGCCGGGTGACACCGTCACCCTCTGCGCCTCGCAGTACACCCCGAGCGGATACGTCGACACCAACTGGGGCACCAGCTACAGCTGCGGTCCGGGCTCCGCGCCGAACGTCCGGCAGGCCGTGCAGCTCACCGGCTACGGCGCCGGGACCACCGTCAACTACTGCTGGTCCAGCCAGCCACCGAGCGGGTGGGTCGAGACGGCGATCTTCTACAGCAGTTCCTGCAACTACAACGTGAACCCGAGCTTCAACCGCAACGGCGGACGGCTGCTGCAGCTGACCGGCTACTCCGTCGGCAGCTACGTCAACGCCTGCGCCACCGTGCTGCCGCCGTCCGGCTGGGTGACGCGCAGCGAGTACTACGACAGCAGTTGCCAGTCCGGCCCCAACCCGAGCACCGCCAAGAACGCCTGGCAGCTGCAGCGGGTCTCCTGAACCGACGGCGGGCCCGGCGGAGGGTCTCCCCTCCGCCGGGCCCGTTCGGCGACGGTGCGTCAGCTGGTGGCGATGGAGGTGTCGTCGATCAGGAAGCTGGTCGCGAGCGACGCGTCCTCGACACCGTTGAACTTCAGGGTGACGCTCT
>NZ_JBSGEL010000128.1:0-12581 GCF_053602875.1 Kitasatospora sp. NPDC004289
GCCAGCGGGCCGCCGGAGACGGCGGCGGGCAGCGCGGCGCGCTCGTCCGCGGTGAGCAGGTCGAGCCGGGCCAGCGGGGTGTCCGGCTCGGCGGCGAAGGCGGCCAGCAGGGCGAGGAAGCGCCGGGCGGCGAGGGCGGCCTCGGCGGGGGTGAACAGGTCGGTGCGGTGGTCGAGTTCGATCCGCAGCTCGCTGCCGGGCAGCAGGGTCAGGCCGAGCGGGTAGTGGGTGGCGTCCCGGGCGCCGAGGCCGGTGATCGCCAGCCCGGCGGGCGCGCCGAAGGACTCGGCGAGGCCCTCGCCGCTGCCCTGGTAGTTCTCCACCACCAGCAGGGTGTCGAAGAGCGGGCCCTCGGCGGCGGCCTGCTTCTGGATCGCGGCCAGGCCCAGGTGCTGATGGGCCATCAGGGCGGCCTGCTCGCGCTGCACCCGGGCGGTGGCGCTGGCCAGCGTGTCGGTGGCCGAGAGCCGGACCCGGACGGGCACGGTGTTGATGAAGAGGCCGACCATGCCCTCCGCGCCCGGCAGGTCGTCGGGGCGGCCGGAGACGGTGGTGCCGAAGACCACGTCGGCGGTGCCGGTGAGCGAGCCGAGCTGCACGGCCCAGAGGGTGTGAGCGAGGTTGCCGAGGGTCAGGCCGCGCGAGCGGGCGGCGGCGGTCACCGCGGCGGACAGCTCGGGCCCGGCGGTGAGCTCCACGGTGGCGGTGGGCGCGGCGGAGACGGCGGGGCCGACGGGGTGCGGCTGGTCGAAGCCGGCCAGTGCCTCGGCCCAGGCGGCCTCGGCGGCGGCGGTGTCCCGGGTGGCGAGCAGAGCGAGGTGGTCCCGGTACGGGCGCACCGGCGGCAGGACGGCGGCGTCGCCGTACGAGCCGTAGAGCGCCAGCAGTTCGCGCACCAGGATCGGCATCGACCAGCCGTCCAGCAACAGGTGGTGACAGGTGATCACCAGCCGCACCGAGTCCGCGCCGAGCCGGGCCAGGGTGAGCCGCAGCAGCGGCGGGGCGGAGAGGTCGAAGCGGCGCTGCCGGTCCTCGGCCATCGCCGCGTCCAGGGCGGCCTCCCGGGCCTGTCCTGCGAACGCGGTCAGATCGGCCTCGCGCAGCGGGGTGGCCACGGTGCGCGGGACGAACTGGACCACCGCCTCCGGGTCCTCGTACCAGAACCCGGCCCGAAGGTTGGCGTGCCGCACGAGCAGCGCGTCCACGGCGGCGGCCAGCCGGGCGGTGTCGACGTCCCCGGCCAGGTCGAGGTGCGACTGCACCACGTAGACGTCCTGCGCGGCGTCGTCGTAGAGGGCGTGGAAGAGCAGGCCCTCCTGGAGCGAGGACAGCGGGTAGACGTCCTCCAGATCGGACATGGCCGGCTGCTGGTCGGTCGGTTCGGCGGAGTTCGTCACGGTGCTCTCGGTGCTCTCGGGGTTCTCGGTACGGACGGGGCGGTCGGGGGCGGTCACGGGCGGCGCCTGCGGCTCGGGCGGGCGCCGCCGCGCAGGCGGGCCTCCAGGCGGTCGATCTGGGCCTGCTTGAGGCTGACCAGGCCGAGGTCGGAGGGGGTGAGCCCACCGGCCCCGTCGCCGGCCCCGTGCCGGGCCAGGGCGTCGAGGGCGGCGAACCAGCCCTCGGCCAGCGCCTCGGCCTGAGCGGTGGTCAGCAGCGCCTCGGGCCAGCTGAGTTCGACGGCCAGCTCGGGGCGCCCGTCCGGGCCGCCCTGCACCACGGCGTCGATCTCCAGCGGGTACCCGGCGGCCTGGGCCGGGTCGGGCCCGGCCGCGGCGGTCACCACGGCGCGCTCGTCGGCCGGGGCGAACGGCCAGCCGCCGAGCGGGGCTCCGGCGCCGTCCAGCCGACCGCGGTAGTTGAACAGCACCTCGGAGCGGCGGGCCCCGGCCAGCAGGGCGGCGGTCTGCGGGTTGAGGTGGCGCAGCAGGCCGAAGCCGAACCCCTTGTCGGGGGCGGCCCGCAGCTGCTCCTTGACCTGCTTGAGCACGCGCCCGGCCTGCTCGCCGCCGGCGAGCGCGGCCGCCGGGTCCAGCCCGGCCAGGTCGAGCCGGACGGGGTGCACGGTGGTCAACCAGCCGACGGTGCGCGCCAGATCGGGCGCGGGCACCCCGGTCAGCTCGGCGCCCCGGCCGTGGCCCTCCAGGTCGATCCGGAGGACGGGGGCGGCCTGCGGGTGGGCGGTCGCGGCGCCGAGCACCAGCCCGGCCAGCAGCACCTCGTCCACGCCCGCGTTGAAGGCCTGCGGCAGCTCGGCGAGCAGCGGTGCGGTGCGGTCGGCGGAGAGCGTCCGGCGCAGGGTGCGCAGGGTCGAGACGGTGTCCCGCTCCTGATCGGCGGTCAGCTCCCCGAGCGGACCGGCCGGGCCGGCCAGCGCGGTGCGCCAGTAGGCGGCCTCGGCAACCCGGGGGCGGCGGTGCGCCTCGGCCAGCAGGGCGCGGGCCCAGTCGGCGATGCCGTACGCCTCCGGCTCGGCGGCGGGGGCGAGCCCGGCGGCGGCCCGGGCGTAGCCGTCGGCCAGCTCGGGCAGCAGGGTGCGCCAGGAGACGCCGTCCACGGCGAGGTGGTGAACCGTCAGCAGCAGGCGGCCGTCCTGCGGTCCGGCGTCGAACCAGACCGCTCGCAGCACCCGGCCGCTGTCCGGGTCCAGCCCGGCGGCGGCCCGGTCGGCCTCCGCCGCGAGCGCCCCGAGTCCGGTGACCACCCGCAGGGTGGCCGGGTCGGCGACGGCCGGGGCCTGGGCGGCGGGCAGCACCTCCTGGGTCCACACCCCGTCGGTGCGGTCCAGCTTGAGGCGCAGCGCCGGGTGGTTGGCGGCCAGCGCCGCCAGCGCGGCGCGCAGGGCCCGCTCGTCCAGCCCGGCCGGGACGGTGAGCAGCACCGACTGGTTGAAGCGGTCGATCGGGCCGCCGCGCTCGCGCAGCCAGTGCACCACCGGCAGCGCGGGCAGCTCGCCGTCCTGCGCCACTGGGAGCACGGCCGCTGACGGTGCGTCGGCCACACCGGTGGCGGCCGCGGCCAGCGCGGCCGGGGTCGGGTGGGTGAAGACGTCCTTGGCGGTGATCTCCAGTCCGGCCTTGCGGGCCTTGCTGACCAGCTGGATCGAGACGATGGAGTCGCCGCCGAGGGCGAAGAAGTTCTCGTCCTCGCCGACCGAGTCCAGGCCGAGCACCTCCGCGAAGACCCGGGCCATCGAGGCGGCGGGCTTCCCGCTCGGGGCGGCGGCCACCGGACCGCGCGCGGGGTCGGGCAGCGCCTTGCGGTCCAGCTTGCCGTTGACGCTCAGCGGCAGCGCGTCCAGCACAGTGACCACGGCGGGCACCAGGTGCTCGGGCAGGGCGGCGGCCAGGGCGGACCGCACGGCGGCCGGGTCGACGGCGCCGGTGACGTAGCCGAGCAGCTGCCGGGCGCCGCCCTCGGTGAGGGCACGGGCGGTGACGGCGGCCTGGGCGACACCCGGCACGGCGGCCAACGCGGCCTCCACCTCGCCGAGTTCGATCCGGAAGCCGCGGATCTTCACCTGGTCGTCGGTACGACCGAGGTACTCCACCTCGCCGTCGATCCGGCGGCGCACCAGGTCACCGGTGCGGTACATCCGGCCACCGGCCGCGAAGGGGTCGGCGACGAACCGGCCGGCCGTCAGGCCGGGGCGGCCGAGGTAGCCGCGGGCCAGCTGGACGCCGGCCAGGTAGAGCTCACCGGGGACGCCGACCGGCACCGGCCGCAGCCGGGCGTCCAGCACGTACAGCTTGGTGTTCCAGACCGGGCGGCCGATCGGGACGGTGCCCGCCCCCGCCCAGGCCCGGTGGTAGGTGACGTCCACGGCGGCCTCGGTGGGGCCGTAGAGGTTGTGCAGTTCGATCTGCGGCCAGAGCGCGGCGAAGCGGTCGACGGCCGCGGCGGGCAGCGCCTCGCCGGAGCAGAACACCTTCCGCACGCCGGTGAAGCCCTCCCGCAGCGCCGGGTCCTGCTCGGCGGCGGTGGTGAAGGCCGTCAGCATGGAGGGCACGAAGTGACAGGCCGTCACCCCGGTGGAGGCGGCGAGCCCGGCCAGGTACACCGGGTCGCGGTGGCCGCCGGGGCGGGCGAGCACCACCCGGGCGCCGGTGACCAGCGGGAGGAAGAACTCCCAGACCGAGACGTCGAAGCTGGCCGGGGTCTTCTGCAGGATCCGGTCCTCGGCGGTGACGCGGTAGACCTCCGCCATCCAGTCGAGCCGGTTGACGATGGCCCGGTGGGTGACCAGCACGCCCTTGGGACGGCCGGTGGAGCCGGAGGTGAAGATGACGTACGCGCCGTGGTCCGGGCCGGGGGCGGCGGGCTCGGCCTGCGGGCCGTCGGCGTCCACCGCGAGCAGCGGCGCCCCGGGCAGGGCGGGGAGCTCCACGCCCGGCACGGTGAGCACGGCGACGGGCGCGGCGTCCTCGACCATCGTGGCCAGCCGCTCCGCCGGGTACTCGGTGTCCAGCGGCAGGTACGCGGCACCGGACTTGAGCACGCCCACCAGGGCCACCATCAGCTCGGCCGAGCGCGGCACCGCGACGGCCACGATCCGGTCGGGTCCGGCGCCCCGGGCGGCCAGCACCCGGGCCAGCTTCCCCGCCCGCTCGTCCAGCTGACGGTAGGTCAGGGTGGCGCCCTCGAAGTCCACCGCGACGGCCTCGGGGGTGGCGGCCACCCGCTCGGCGATCCGGGTCAGCAGGGTGCCGTCCCGGACCTCGCGGTCGGTGGCGTTCCACTCCCCCGCCAGGCCCCGGCGCTCCTGCGCGGAGAGTGGCTCGATCAGGGCCGCCTCCCGGCCGGGCGCGGCCAGCGCGGCCGTGAGCACGGCCAGCAGGCGCTCGCCGAACAGCCGGGCGGTCGCGCGGTCGAAGAGGTCCTCGGCGTGGATCACGGTCAGCTCGGTGCGGGAGCCGTCGGCGGACTCGGCGAAGTTCAGCGCCAGGTCGAAGCGGGCGGCGTGCACCGGGTCCGGGAGCAGCTCGGTGCGGGCGCCGAACAGGCCGCCGTGCCCCTCGGTGGCCTTGCGGTGCTGGACCATCACCTGGAACAGCGGGTGGCGGCCGAGCGAGCGCTCCGGGTTGACGATCTCCACCAGTCGGTCGAACGGCAGGTCCTGGTGGGCCAGCGCGCCGAACACCACGTCCCGGCTGCGCTCCACCAGTTGGTCGAAGCTCGGGGCGCCACCGAGGTCGTGACGGAGCACCAGGGTGTTGACGAAGAAGCCCACCACCGACTCCACCGCCTCGTCGGTGCGCCCGGCGACGGGCGTGCCGAGGGCGACGTCCGTCGTCCCGGCCAGCGTGCCGAGCAGCAGCGCGGCGGCGGCCTGGGTGACCACGAAGGGAGTGACGCCGCGTCGGCGGGCGTAGGCCAGCAGCTCGGTGTGCAGCGCCTCGGGCAGCGCCAGCCGGACGGCGCCACCGCGCCCGCTCGGCTCGGTCGGCCGGGGACGGTCGGTGGGCAGCGCCAACTCAGCCGGGAGAGCGTCCAGTTGCCGTGCCCAGTAGACGCCCTGCTCGGCCGCCGGGCCCTCGCTCGCGGCCAGCAACTCGGCCTGCCAGAGCGCGAAGTCGGCGTACTGCAGCGGCAGCGGGGCGAAGCCGGGCTCGGAGCCGGCCAGCCGGGCCGCGTACGCCTGGTCGAGCTCGCGCAGCAGCACGCCCTCCGACCACTCGTCACCGGCGATGTGGTGCACCGCGATGCTCAGCACGTGCCGCTCGGGCCCGGTGGTGAGCAGGGTGGCGCGGACCGGGATCTCCTCGGCCAGCTCGAAGGCGTACGCCCCGGCGGCGGCCACCGCACGCGACAGCCGGTGCACGGTGGTCTCCTCCACCGCGAACGGCACCCCGGCCCGAGCGGGCGTCAGGATCCGCTGGAACGGACGGCCGTCGCGGTCCGGGAAGACGGTGCGGAGCGCCTCGTGCCGGGCCACCACGTCGCCGAAGGCGGCGCGCAGGACCTCGCTGTCCAGCGGGCCGTCGATCCGCACCGCGCACGGGATGGTGTAGGCGGCGGTGGCGCCGTCCAGGCGGTACTGGAACCAGAGCCGGGCCTGCGCGGCGGAGAGCGGCAGCAGCTCCGGGCGCGGGCGGGCGGTCGGGCCGGGGCGCCCGGCGGCGGCCGTCGCGAGGCGGGTGGCGAGGGCGGCGGGGGTGCGGGTCTCGAACAGGTCCCGGACGGCGGTCTCCACGCCGAGCCCGGCGCGCAGGCGGCCGGTGACCCGGGTGGCGAGCAGCGAGTGGCCGCCGAGGGCGAAGAAGTCCTCGTCCGGACCGACGGCGGGCAGGCCGAGCACCTCGGCGAAGACCGAACAGACCAGCGCCTCGCGCTCGTCCCGGGGCGGCCGGCCGACCGGCGCGGCGTAGGCGGCGGCGTCCGGCGCGGGCAGGGCCTGGCGGTCCAGCTTGCCGTTGACGTTCAGCGGCAGCCGGTCCAGCGCCACGATCGCGGAGGGCACCAGGTACTCGGGCAGGGTGGTGGCCAGCGCCTTGCGCAGCACGGCGATGTCCAGCTGCGCGGGGGCGGCGTAGCCGACCAGGCGCTTGGCCCCGCCGGGGGCGGGGAGCACCAGCACGGCGGCCTGGGTGACCCCGGGCAGCGCGGCCAGCGCGGCCTCCGCCTCGCCGGGCTCGACCCGGAAGCCGCGGATCTTCACCTGGTCGTCGCCCCGGCCGAGGTAGTCCAGCGTGCCGTCGGGGCGGTGGCGGACCAGGTCGCCGGTGCGGTACATCCGGGTGCCGGGGGCGCCGAACGGGTCGGCGGTGAAGCGCGCGGCGGTCAGCGCCGGGCGGTTGCCGTAGCCCCGGGCCAGGCCGGGGCCGGCGATGTAGAGCTCACCGGCCACCCCGGCGGGCACCGGGCGCAGACGTGAATCCAGCACGTAGACCCGGGTGTTGCCGATCGGGCGGCCGACGGACGGGGTCGGGCTGTCGGCCAGGTCGGCGCCGAGGGTGTCCACCGTGTACTCGGTCGGGCCGTAGAAGTTGTGGCCGATCACGCCCTCGGTCTCCCGCAGCCGGGTCCAGAGCGCCTCGTCCACCGCCTCGCCGCCGACCAGGAAGAGCAGCGGCCGGTGCGCCGGGTCGTCCAGCAGTCCGCACTCGACCAGCTGGCGGCCGAAGGACGGGGTGACGTCCAGGGTGTCGATCCGGTCGGCCAGCAGACGGGCCGTCAGCGCCTCCGGGTCGCGGCGCAGCTCCTCGCCGTAGACGCGCAGCTCGTGCCCGGTGAGCAGCCAGAGCAGCTGCTCCCAGGAGGAGTCGAAGGAGAACGACGCGGTGTGCGCGGCCCGCAGGCGCCGGCCCCCGGCCGCCTCGACGGCGCGGGCGAAGACCGTGGCGGCGTGGTGCTCCAGCATGTTGGCCAGGCCCCGGTGCGGCACCTGGACGCCCTTGGGGCGGCCGGTGGAGCCGGAGGTGTGGATGACGTAGGCCAGGTCGTCCGGGTGCGGGGCCACCGGCTCGGCCGACAGCTCGCCCAGACGCTCCGTCAGCACCGGGCCGAGCCCGTACGCGTCGAGGACCGGCAGGCGCTCGGCCACCTCGGCGGTGGTCAGGGTGAGCAGCGGCTCGGCGTCCTCCAGCATCAGGGCGACGCGCTCGGCCGGGTGGTCCAGGTCGACCGGCAGGTAGGCGGCGCCGGACTTCAGCACGCCCAGCAGGGCGGCGACCGACTCGGCGGAGCGCGGCAGCGCGAGGGCGACCACGGTGCCGGGGCGGGCACCCAGGGCCGCCAGGTGACGGGCGGTCAGCTCGGCGCGGGCGTCCAGCTCGGCGAAGGTCAGGCGCTGCTCGCCGCAGACCACGGCGAGGGCCTCGGGGGTGGTGGCGGCGGTGGCCGCGAAGACGTCCAGCACGGTGCCGCCGGGCAGCGGGCGGGTGGTGGCGTTCCAGCCGTCCAGCAGCTGGGCGCGCTCGGCGGGGTCGAGGATCTCCAGCGCGCCGACGGGGGTGCGCGGGTGCTCGGCGAGCGCGGTGAGCAGGCGCAGCAGGCGGGCACCGACGGCGGCGGCTTGGGCGTCGGTGAACACGTCGGGGCGGTACTCGACGGTGAGCTGCGGGTGCTCGCCGGGCAGGGTGAGCACGGTCAGCGGGTAGTGGGTGGCGCCCCGGTGGGTGAGGCCGGCGACCCGGATCCCACGGGCCGTCAGGGCGTCCGGGTCGACGGGGTAGTTCTCGACCACCAGGAGGGTGTCGAAGAGCGTGCCCTGCCCGGCGAGGGCCTGGATCTCGGCGAGGCCGAGCAGCTGGTGGTCGAGCAGTGCGGACTGCTCGGCCTGGAGCCGGGCCAGCGCCTCCGCGACGGGCTCGTCCTCGCGCGGCGCGAAGCGCACCGGCACGGTGTTGGAGAACAGGCCGACCATCGACTCCACGCCCGGCAGGTCGGCGGGGCGGCCGGAGACGGTGGCGCCGAAGACCACGTCGGCGCGGCCGGTGAGGCGGGTCAGCAGGATCGCCCAGGCGCCCTGGACCAGGGTGTTGAGGGTCAGTCCGTGGGAGCGGGCGGCGGCGGTGAGGGCGGCGGCCAGCTCGGGGCCGATCGGGAGCTCCAGCTCCCGGCCGGGGGCCGAGCCGGAGGCCGGGGCGCCGAGCGCGTCGGCCAGCAGGGTCGGGCCTTCGAGACCGGCGAGCGCAGCGCTCCAGGCCGCGCTGTCGGCGGCCCGGTCCTGGGTCGCCAGCCGCTCCAGGTGGCGGGCGTAGGGGGTGGTGGCGGGCAGCGCGGCGATCTCCGTGCCGCCGTAGGCGGCGAACAGCTCGCGCAGCAGCACCGGCATCGACCAGCCGTCGATGACGGTGTGGTGACGGGTCAGCACCAGGTGGTGGTGGTCGGCGCCGAGGGCGACCAGGGCGCAGCGCACCAGCGGTGCGGCGGTGAGGTCGAAGCGGCGGGCGGCCTCCTGCTGCTCGATCTCGGCCAGCGCGGCGGCCTGCCGCTCGACGGGCAGCGCGGTCAGGTCGTGCCGGGTCCAGGGGACGGTGACCTGACGGGCGATCAGCTGGACAGGGCGGCCGAGGGCGTCCGTGGTGAAGGAGGCGCGCAGCGCGGCGTGCCGGTTGACCACGCCGTCCACGGCGGCGGCCAAGCGCTCGCCGTCCAGCGGGCCGCGCAGCTGGAGGGAGGTGAGCGAGGTGTAGAGGTCGTCGGCGTCCTCGGCACGCTGCTGCTCGGCGTGGAAGAGCAGGCCCTCCTGAAGCGGGGAGAGCGGCAGCACGTCCTCGGCCCCGGGGTGGGCGGCGAGCAGGCGCTCGCGCTGTTCGGGGTCGAGCAGGGGGCGCTGCTCGGTCTCCACGGGCGCGGTCGCGGTCGCGGCCTCGACGGCGGCGGCGATCCCCGCCACGGTGCGGCGCTCGAAGACCACCCGGGGCGTGATGGCGTATCCGGCCCGGCGGGCCCGGCTGCCCAGCTGGATGGCGGAGATGGAGTCGCCGCCGAGGGTGAAGAAGTTCTCGTCGACGCCGAGTTCGGCCAGGCCGAGCACCTCCTTGACCAGATCGGCGATCACCCGCTCGGTCTCGGTCCGGGGTGCCCGGCCGGCGGTCGCGGTGAGCTCCGGGTCCGGCAGGGCCCGGCGGTCGATCTTGCCGTTGGCGGTCAGCGGGAAGGCGTCCAGCACCACGACCGCGGCGGGGACCATGTACTCGGGCAGGGCGGCGGCGACCTCGGTGCGCAGCGCGGCCGGGTCGACATCGGCACCGCTGACGTAGGCGATCAGCTGCGGCCGTCCGGGGGAGGTCTCGCGGACCACGGCGACGGCGCGGGTGACGCCCGGACGGGCCGTCAGCGCGGCCTCCACCTCGCCGAGTTCGATCCGGAAGCCGCGCAGCTTGACCTGGTCGTCCACCCGGGAGAGGAAGTGCAGGCCGCCCTCCGGGGTCCGGCGCACCAGGTCGCCGGTGCGGTACATCCGGGCGCCGTGGTCGAAGGGGTCGGCGACGAAGCGGCCGGCGGTCAGGCCGGGGCGGCCGAGGTAGCCGCGGGCCAGCTGCCCGCCGGCCAGGTAGAGCTCCCCGGGGACACCGGGCGGGACGGGCCGCAGGGCGCCGTCCAGGACGTGGGCCCTGGTCCCGGCGAACGGGACGCCGATGCCGGGCACACCGGTGTGGTCGGGCGCCAGCTCGGCGGAGGTGGCCCAGATGGTCACCTCGGTCGGGCCGTACACGTTGGTCACCCGCCGGGTGGCCCGGGCCAGCCGCTCGGCCAGCTCGGCGGGCAGCGCCTCGCCGCCGACCAGCGCGTGCACTCCGGCC
Source organism: Kitasatospora sp. NPDC004289 (assembly GCF_053602875.1). Lineage (NCBI taxonomy): Bacteria > Bacillati > Actinomycetota > Actinomycetes > Kitasatosporales > Streptomycetaceae > Kitasatospora > Kitasatospora sp. NPDC004289. Next base: position 10,248 of record NZ_JBSGEL010000128.1, read on the forward strand.
AGCGCCTCGTGGGCACCGTCGGCGGCCTCGGCCGACTCCGCCGCCTCGGTCAGCAGCAGGTGCCACAGGGTGGGCGTCGCCTGCAGCACCTTGGGTCGGTGGGCCTGCACCAGCGCACCGAGCGCGGCCGGGTCGAGCACGGTGTCGCGGTCGGCGAGGACCAGGGTGGCACTGGTGGTCAGCGGGCCGTGCAGCTCCAGCCCCGCGATGTCGAAGGACACCGTGGTGACGGCCACCAGTGAGTCCCCCGGGCCGAGTTCGAGCTGCGGGCGCATCGCGGCCAGGAAGGCGGCCAGCGCCCCGTGCTCCACCACCACGCCCTTGGGCCTGCCGGTGGAGCCGGAAGTGTGGATGACGTACGCGGGGGCGGCCGGGTCCGGCGCGGTGGCGGGGGCCGGGGTCAGGACGGCCAGCTCGGCGACGGTGGCCGGGTCGTCCAGCACGACCACCGGCACACCGGCCGGCACCAGGTGGGCCGCCTCCGCCGTGGTGACGGCGCAGACCGGGCGGGCGTCCTCGGCCATGTAGGCGAGGCGGTCGGCCGGGTAGTCCAGGTCCATCGGCAGGTAGGCGCCGCCGGCCCGGAGCACGGCGAGCGCGGCCACCGGCAGCGCGGTGGTCCTCGGCACCGCGAGCGCCACGAAGCGCCCCGCCGCGCCGCGACCGGCGAGCAGCGCGGCGAGCCGGCCCACCCGCTCGTCCAGCTGACCGTACGTCAGGGTGCCGTCCACGGCGCTCACGGCGGCCGCCTCCGGCGCGGCGGCGGCCCGCTCGGCGAACAGCTCGACCACCGAGCGGGCGTCCGCCGGCCGCCCGGTGGCGTTCCACCCGTCGAGCGCCGACCGCTCCGCAGCGGTCAGCAGCGACAGCTCCCGCAGCGCCCGCCCGGGCGCCTCGGCCAGCGCCACCAGCAGCGCGGCGCACCGCTCGGCGTGTGCGGCCAGCTCGTCGGCGGTGTACAGCGCGGGGTTGGCGTCGAACTCCAGGGCGATCACGTCGTCCGGGCTCTTGGTGACGGCCAGCTGGAGGTCGTCCACCGGGCCGGCCGCGAGGTTGACGGTGCGCCCGGCCACTCCCGCGAAGTCCAGTGCCAGGTCGAACGGCTTGATGTTCAACAGCGGCCCGTAGAGCCGCTGTTCGGCGCCGACCAGGCCCAGGTCGCGGCGCAGCTCCTCGCCCCGGTGGTGCTGGTGGCGGCGGGCCTCCTTGAGCACGGCGGCGGCCCGGCGGAGCAGCGCGGTGAAGTCCTCGCCGCCGTCCACCGGCAGCCGCAGCGGGAGGATGTTGACGGCGGTGCCGGCCACCCGCAGGGTACCGGGGGCGGTGCGGGCCATGAAGTGGGTGCCGATGACCGGCTCGGCGCTGCCGGTCATCCGGTGCAGGTAGGCGGCGTACCCGGCGGTGGCGGCCTCGGCCCAGGTGGCCTTGGCGGTGCGGGCGGCGGCCAGCACGGCGGCCGACTGAGCGGCCGTCAGCTCCAGCCGGTGGCGGAGCACGGTGGCCGAGGCCGGGGCGGTGAGCTCGGTCAGCCCGGGGGCGCCGGGCAGGTCGGCGAACCGGGCCGTCCAGTAGGCGCGGTCCTCGGCGGCCTGCGGGGAGGCCAGGTAGGCGGCCTCGGCCTCGGCGAGCACGGCCGCCGGCCGCAGCGGCGAGGGCCCGGGCTCCTGCCCGGCGGCCAGCTCGGTGTACACCTCGGCCACCCGGCGGGTGAGCATCGCCACCGCGTAGCCGTCCACCGCCAGGTGGTGGAACCACTGGAAGAGCAGGTGCCGCTGCTCCCCGGTCCGGGCCAGCAGCGCGCCCGGCTTCGGGCCGTCCCCCGCCAACTCGACTGGCCGCGCCAGGAGTTCGCGCACCACGGCGATCGCGGCGGCGTCCGGGTCCCCGGCCGTCCGGGTGTCCAGCCGCTCCAGCCGCCACGCCTCGGCGTCGAAGACCGGCGGCAGCCGGAAGGCGGTGCCGTCCCGCTCGCCGATGCGGAAGTCCAGGCCGTCGGCCTCGGCGAGCATCCGCCGCAGCGCCCGCTCCAGCAGCTCCGGGTCCAGCGGGCCGTCGAGCTCGACGTACTGGCCGACGTTGTAGCAGGGGTTCTCCGGGTCGATCCGCTGGGCGGCCAGCACGCCCGCCTCGGCCGCGGTGAGCGGCAGGGCGGCCTGCGCGGTGGTCTCCGTCGGCTGGGTGCTGGCCTCTGCCATGGTCGGTCTCTCCGGGGGTGCGGTGCGGGAGTTGCGGGGCGCGGCCCGGCCGTGGTGCGGGCGCCGGCTCGTGGGGTGTGACGGGCGTCCGTGCCCAACAGCCCGGCGAACACCGCCGGCGAGTCGAACCGGGGAAGGC